>NZ_CALHGG010000173.1 GCF_938029845.1 uncultured Capnocytophaga sp. | reverse complement strand
AAGACGCAATAAATTGCGTCTCTACACATGCGCTGGCTAAGACAATTACCCAAAAACATAGTCTTCCATAGAGAGGCAATAAATTGCGTATTAATGAATTAGACTATACAATTGTTTTTCTACTATTGATTCGCATTACTAATTTTACTCCTTGAAAATAAGTTTCTTTTTATACTGATAGACCCTAAAGATAATCATAAACAGAAATAAAGGCAAAGAGGTGAGCACCCCAAAAGAAAAGAGTACAGCCGGCATTATGAATATTGCATAAACCACCAGAGTAATCACATCTACTAAAAGATAATAACTCTCACGATGAATGTCGTAATGATAAAAATAGCTTTTCCCCTCTTTCTTCTGCTCTAAAAAATAAGGAATTACAAAAAGAAAAAGCAAAGGAAAGAAAAAGGCTGTTTTAGTGAGCATCAGTAAAAAAGGGTCTTTTCCTACCCCCGTACTAAACAAATAAATTAGTGAATCCCAAATAGCGTTATCAAACCTCTCTATAATAGAAACTATATTATCAATTGAATAGGCTGCTAAAGCCTCATAGGTAGCAACAAACAACAACCATTGTAAAAGAAAAAAATAAAGATTATATGAAGCATTCTTATTCATTTTTGTAAAAATCTTTAATTTAACGTGAGTTCGACGTAAGCAAAATTATATTTTTTCTCCCACAAAGCCAGCGAGTGCTCACAGCTGGGTATGTGAAACACGGATTTTCACGGAGAAAATGATACAATTAAGCGTAACTCTGAAATTTTCACGGATAAATAAGACCTTTGGTCTTATAAAAATCTGTGTAAATCGCAACAACACAATTACACAGACATAGAAAATCTGTGAAATCCGTGAAAATCAGTGGGAGCTTTCGTTATATCGAACTCACGTTAAGTTAAACTAATAGTTGTAAAGAGCTACTTTTTCTGCATTATAACCTTCTTTCCAAAGAGATTGTAAGCCTTGAATATAAAGACTATGGCTTTTATTCTTCCGAAGTCATTTTGTTATATTAATTGACACAAAATTGATATAACAAAATCTCCCTATCTATAGTACAGCTATAGAAGATATTACTATCAGCAATAACAATCATTATTTTTTCTTTTGATAAGGGAGTATTATGTTTTTTTCTTTAGCCAGACGGTGGGCTACATTTCTATTGGTTTCTTTAGAAAGTGCCATAATAAATTCATAATCTTCAGGGCTTTCTTCTTCAAAAGCAGGCTCTACAAGGGCTGATTTTTCCTTTGTAGTAGTCTTTTTTGTCTTTGTTTTAGTCTCCTTAAAGGAAACAAAACTGAATGTTTTAAGAAGTTCCACAAGGGCAGAAGCTTGTGGATGGCTCTCATTAATGGTAAAGGTCATAGACATAAGATTCTTATTTTGTAAGGCAAAAGTACAAAAATTATTCCAAAATAGGGATTAATGATCGTTTTTGCTTTCAAGATAAAAAGCAAAAACATCCATTTAAAGCGAAGTAATAAAAGTTAAGAATCCTAAAACTACCCCTACCAAATTGGGAATAATGAGAATATAATCTGGCTTAGGCTCTTTTGTCCAGCCATACACCACCCAGATAAGACAAGACCCCGCTGCAAACAAAGGTTGCCAAGGTTGTGCTTTGTGCCCCTCTAAGTTGGCCATAATTTGAGGAATATAGGCTACAAATACCGCCACTCCTATAAAGGCTCCTATAGAACCTATAAACAAATTAATTTTTTGCTTGATATTTCTTTTTTCCTTCATAATAATATGGTTTTCTGCAAAGATAGTAATAATTTACGTGTTTTACAAATAAATATCAAAAATAATTAAAAAAATTTTTATTTTACACTCTCCATAACGAAGCTTGTAAGCTCCATATATGAGGGTCTTCCATTACATCAATAATAGGTAGAATATCAACAGGAATAGGGATATGATGAGTGAGTAATTAGGCATATCCATGATAAGTAATTGCTGTTTTTTGAGGTGTGCTACGCCGAATACATTCACTTTGTATATTTCTAAAAAGTCAGTTTCTGTAAAAGCTTTCTTTACTTCTTATTTGTAAGGTATGCTAATTCATTATATTTTTCGTATTGAACAGATTGTTTTATAATTACTTCCAAACTTTCATTATTTATTGTTTTTATTGGTTGTAAGTTCTCATCCAATAAAGTATAATCTTTTGCCCCAAAAAAAGATAATAACTGGTAAAGTATTTTATTGTAATCACTTCTGAAATCTATTCTCAAAGAAACTGAAGTAACCCTCTCTTCTCTATCAAAAAATACTTCCAAACAATTAGAATCAATATTGCCATATATATCTAAATACTCACTCCAAGATTTAGTCTTTGGCAGAAAAGAGTTCACCTGCATAAAATCTTCTTTATGAATATTAGCGTGTTCCCATAATTCATATTCAAGCTCCTCATTAGATATATCTTTCAATATATATTGATTAGGTATGATCGTAAATTGATATTGCCAAAGTGCCATAATTTATTATCCTAAGAGAGGTTTTATTTTTCTGCTTTGTAATCCGTAAAACCTAATACATTTCCTGATGGGTCTAAAAACTCAATCGCCCACCCCGTTCTGATAGGAAACGGCGGACTCAAAAACGATACGCCCTTTCCTTGTAACTCATCATATATTTGTTTTACATCGTCTACTTCGATCCAAATAGTTGGTTTCGTGTTAGGGAATTTCTTTTTATCTTTCAAAATAATGGCAGGTTCTTCATCTCCCACATTGAAAGCTATCATTCCTATGTCTGAAAAATCAAACTTGATTTTCAGATTTAAAACTTCTGCAAAAAATCGTTTACTTTCCTCAAAATTTTCCGCAGGAAGAAAGAAATTATCATAATTCATAATTTATTTATCTAATATAGTTATCACTGGCACATATCCCTTATCCTTGTATATACATACAAATAAGTTGATGATATTTATTCTAAGAGTTGTACAAATATACAACTTTATTTGTTTTCTGAAGCTATTGATTGGTATATATCTATTTCAAGGTGTTGCTTTATATTCCCCATAATGAAGCCTGTAATCTACGAATATGAGGGTCTTCTATGTTATCCAAAATAGCTAAAGTATCCCTTGGAATAGAAATACATTTTCCCAAAAGGTTTTTCAGTAAGTTTTCCAATGCTAAAGCATATTCTTGATAAGTAATAAGTTCTTTTGTCTGTTCAATAAACGATAAAACTATTGAACTGCTTGAGAAATCATTGGTAAGTTGCTTTATAAACAAGTTAGTTGAGTAAGAAAGTATACTGATAGGTTCGTAAATACTAATTCCTAATTTTTCTTGAATGAGAGCCTCTACCTCTTCTTTGGTTTTTTCCCATTCTTCTCCTTCTCCCATAAACTGTAACTCATCGATAACCTCCCATAACTCATTTGTGGTATTATAGTCTCTGAAGTCTCTGCATATAAAATTAAAAGTATAATCTCCTACTTTTTCGGCATTATAACCTTCTTTCCAAAGAGCTTGTAAGCCTTGGATATAATAGACAATAGCTTTTATTTCTTCTGAAGTCATTTTGTTTTACTTTTTGAAAATTGGTTTAGAGCACCTACCTCATAAGTCTCGGTGTATTTATCTGTCTTCCCTCCTACCTCTTTTATGGTGGTAACAACTTCGCTAACAATTTCATTCTTATAAAAATACTCTCGGATATAATAGAAATCTTTGTACAGCGGATCTTTTATTTCAGGGTCTTTCTTAAGGAAAAACTCTAAACGAATGGGTTTCTTTTTATCATTGAACTGTATTTTTACCCAAGCAATACTTTTATAGTTTCGATCACTTTCAAAAGGTAGTCCTGTATTGGAATAGTAATTAGCATAAGAAGAACGTCCAAAAATACCTGTTTCAAACTTTAATTGATTGTCAAAGAATATTTCATTGGGTTTGATTTTCCTTTCTCCTATTAGGTACTTTATTAGGGTATTATCATACAACAAATCATCCCAACTATCAACAGACCTTATGTGCTGTAGTAAAAAATACTCTCCTTTGAGTTTTTTAGGATTCTCATAATCTATTTGGCTTGAAAGTCTATACCCATATCCATCAGAAGTATAGTTTTTAATGCCTGTTTTATAAAAAGCAAAGGAATCTTTTGCTTTATCGTTGTTATCTAAAGACCTATAAACACGTGCATATTCTTTTCCTTGAGGGGTGAGATAATACAAAATCTGCTGTTGCCATCCTTGTTTGTCTGTGTATTTCACTACTTTCTTTTGAGAATAAAGAAAGCTGAGAAAAAACAAAGATACTATTGCAAGAATGTTTTTAGTAATTGCTTTTATTTCTTTTGAAATCATTTTATTGCACTTAGTTTTTCAGGTTCATTAATAGGAATTCTTAGTCGTAAGCCAAGTTCAGAATGAGTGATTATATGGTTTGTATCCTCAAAATAGGCTTCCTTAAAATATTCACTATTATCTAAAAACAAAAACCATAAAAGTTCGCTACTCTCTTTATGGATAAGGTAAATAAAACCATCTCCTTCCCAACTACATTCACCTCCATACACTTCATATTGAGCATTTTCTGCCACCTTTTGCGGATAGAGATTAGAAACATAATCCGCTTCATTATACTTAAAATAACTATCTAAAGTAGATTGACACAATATACGCAGGTGATATTCTTCCCCTAACCATTGCCCTTGTAAAACAAGCATATCTCCATTGGGGTAAGCAATAGATTTGATCGTGGGGTAAGTATAATTTTCAAGAATATTTTTGATATATGGATGCATATTTATTTGAGTATTTTAGTTAAATCTTCTGACAAACGAAATTTGACAAGTATCCACAGCCAAAAAGCTCCTACAAGCAAGGATTTCAAGCCAATATTCACCAACGGGTGAAAGGGAAAATCCCAAAAGAAAAAGCTTCCTATCGCTACCAAACCAAAGAGAGTGGTCTGCAATGTTTCCTTATAAAAGGGTTGTAAGCCATACTTGCGATATACAAAAACCGACTTGAGTAGGTTATACGAAGTAAAAGCCAAAAGAGTAGCAAATGCGGCTCCATTGATACCATAAAGGGGAATGAGCCACCTATTCATCAGGACGGCACCTATCACTAAAAAAACACCCAAAAATAGCACCGTGCGATAGTAAGGAGAATTGAGTAATACCGCATTGCTGAAACCAACTAAGGCATCGGAGAGCTTTACTATGGATATGATGATAAGCACCCCAAGCCCTGTGCTGTAATCCTTATCAGGCAAGAGGGCGTAACACTGCTGGGCATTCACTACAATAAGCACACAAATGACCATGCTCACAAAGTAAGTATTTACCGTACTGCGCTTGTACAAATCTGCAAGCTCTTGGGGCTTTTGTTGGTTCATAAACTGTGCCGTGAGGGGGCTTACGATCTGGTACATACTACGGTAAGGAATAGCAATCACTGTGGCGGTAAAGATAGCCACATTATACACGGCAATCTCACTAATAGGCAGGTATTGGTTCAGCATAAACTTATCTATGTCCATCAACACGGAAGCTACTGAACCCGATAAAATAACAAACAAACTGTACAAAAAGACTTCCTTTTTGCCCTGTGGCAGCCCCCAAGCAAAGGTAGGTCGGCGTACATAAAAAGCGGAAACAAACATCAAGAGCATACGCAGGGCATACACCCAAAACACGCCACACATTAGCTGATGAAAATCAATAACACCAAAGTAAATGGCTACTAATAAAAGCATCACCCCTACCCTATGGAATACTTCTTTGAGGAAATTGCCAAAGACCGTTTTGAGTTGTACCCGCATCCACGCATAAGCTATCTCAAAATAGGCCATAGCCACAGCCGTAAGGAAGATAAGCCACACATACGGGCGTACTTCTGTATTCTTTGCCGAAAGCCACTGAACAATTTGCTCATATGCGATACTCCCCAAAAGAGTAGCAGGGAGAATCACCAGTAGTGGCAAGAGGCAAAGCATCAGGTTGAGTTTGCCTTGTTCCTGCCTATCGGTATAAGCGGAGTAGTAGCGTACCCAAGTGTTGGACACCCCAAAGGCTATCAGTGGAGAAAGAATCGTAGCAGTGGAAGTAACATAACTCACCAAGCCATATTGCGCTTTGGAAAGGAAATAGGTAAATAAGAAAAGGGTGTTCAGTGCCCCTATGGCGAACCCCAAATAGGTAGCCACTACATTCTTAAATGATTGTCGGAGTACGATGCCCATAATCTTTTTCTTTTAGTAATACTTTACAAATTTCTTATCCTGCAAGGCGGTGAGTTGTTCCGCTATAAGGGTATTCATATGATTTTGAAGCTCTTCCCTGCTGTTATAAGTAGGTTGGCGATCCTCATCGGGAAATTCAAGTGTTTTGTAATCTACTTCTTCATTGATAAGTTTTACAAGTGAAGCAGCTGTAATTAAGTATATACGATATGAAAATTCATAAGAAGTTTCTTTCTCTTCTATGCTCTTGTGAAGATATTCCAAAGTATTGTTTAGAAAGTAAAGTGCTAAATAATCCTGGAAATAGTTATCATACATATCTTGAAAATCAGGTAATCCTTTATATTCGGTAACGCTTTTAAAGTGCAGGAAACACGCTTTGCGTTGTTCTGGGGTGATGGTAGGTACTTCGGCAATAAGCGCTAAAGAGTGTTCTATGGGATACCATAGGTTAAAATTCGCTGCAAAAGGCACTGCAAGTACTTCTGGCAAGAAAGCTAATAAGCCTTCGTATTGTTTGCTTACAAATAGACATCCTACAAGTTCATAAACAGTTTGTAGGTCTTTACTACTTTTAAGTGAAAGTTTTTTGCGGAGCTTTTCAAGGAGTTTTTGCTGTTTTGCAGTAGTGCAATAAGGTGCTAAAATTTCTATATTCATAACGATCTAATAATTTTTTAAATAAGCTACTAATTTCTTTTCTACAAATTCGGTCATAGTATCAGCTTGCTTGATGACCTTGGGTTTGGCGTATTCGTGGGCAAAACAAAGTATCTGCTGGGTGTCGGGAGCATAGAGCAGTTTGTCACCATCGCCGTATTTCCAAAACTCTCCAAGCACTAAATAGTCTTCGCCATTGAACACATCGCTATATAAGTCGGTAAAGCGGATTTCTACTCCCTCCAGTCTGAGTTCCCCTATATGCTGGAAAAAGAAATTAAGTTCCTCAGAGAAAGCAACCCCCAAGTCTTGGCTCTTTTGGGTAATCTCGGCTAAGGGAATGCCTGCGGTAACCACATTATATTCATCAAAATCCTTCAGTACCTGCTTGGTAAGCTTGGGATATACCGCCGAGAGTCGTTCCCAATCTTCGGGGGTAGTCGTTTGTGAGCTTGTCTGCTCTGCGCCTTTTCTTTTCTCCTTCAGTTCTTTGAGATAAGCAGAAACTGCGGCGACAAGCTCCGTATCAGTAGCCTCTGTGAACCATTTTTTTAGAGGAGTCATATAGTTTTTTAATCCTGCTTTCTTCAAATAATCAGGTAGTGCTTTGGGATTTGTTTTTAGAAAATAAAATTCTATCATATTGCGAATGAGAAAGTCCTTGCTAAAGTGCATCGTTTTCTCACTCTTGATATAATTCATCTTGAGAATGCTAAAGTTCAAGAAGTGATCGTCCGCCAACGCCACTGGGGCGATTTCCTCCAAGGTAACACCCGCATCTTTTAGTGCTTTATGCGTGTAATTCAGCACGGTAAAGCTGGGCATTTCTTCCTCGAATACCATATCTATAATATCGCAAAGCTTATCTAATATCTGCTGATACTTTTCAGAGGCAATGAGTTGCTCCATTTGTTCTTTGTCTTTTTGCTCTATGGACATAATTGTAATGTTTTAATTGTTTTACCCCTCCAACTCCTTTGGATTTATCCCCAATACCTTCTGCCACGCTTGAGCGTTCTCTGAGGTGGGATCTATGCCTCTGCCTACAGTATAAAAGGGTTCCCATTGCCAATCCTCACCTCCAGTACAGCCTACAGAGGCGTAGTTCATCAGGAATTCCTTAAAGTTATCGGCTAAATAAGTGCCGAGATTGCTTGCACCATCGTGGCTGAGGTACACAACCTTACCATAGTTCTCTGGTTCTAACTCAATAGCGATATAATCGCCGTTAGCATTGATATGAAAACACAATTTGTTGTACCAAATGCGGTCTTCTGGGTCTTCATAATTAGGGAAAACATCTGTTGCCCATTCCTTGCGATGTTCCTCATAATCCAAAAGCAAATCCAACCCAAAGAGTAATTCCCCGCAATAGATGTGCGCCAAGGCATCGGGTATTATAGATTCATCTTCAATAGTTACATCATTCACATTCCAATAAAACTCCAAATGGGCGGTGTTTTCCAAAAGCACTTCGCGGAAATGAGGAGGCAATGTATAGCCCAATTGTGCCTCTACAGCTTTGATTTCCTCCTCTGTAGCAGGTTTTTCTATCGTAAGAGGTTCTACCTCGCCACCAAGGTCTTCTATCTTTTCTAAAAATAGATTTAAACGATTTTTAAAAAGCTCAAAATTAAAGGGTATTGCCATAATGTTATTTATTTTATGAAACTAATTGTTTGTTTCTTCTTTATTTTCAAGTCTTATTGTATTGACTTCGCCTAATTTCTTGGATTTCCAAACCCTTTCGGCTTGGAATTTGTTCAATCCTACAAAAAGAGAAGCATATTGTAATATCTCTTCCTTAGAAAATGCCTGTTGACTGATAGCAAACCAATTATCCCCATTGATAAGGCTCAGTTTGAGGTGAAAAAGTTTTTCTCCTGCTACTTGCCCTTTTACTTTGTCTACAATACGAGCGGCTGGGATTATAGTAACTTGTACTTTATCTATGGCAGGCATTTCTCTTCTTGTCACAGCTTCATTGCCATTGTGAGCTAAGGTATCTGCTTGCGTTTCTTGGTAATCATCCTCTACAAATAATTGCCATAGGTCACCATTTTCCGAAAAGTATTCTATCCATTTCATCTTTTTGTTATTCATTTTCTTACTTTTTACCCTTCTAACTCCTTTGGGTTTATCCCCAATACCTTGTACCAAGTTTTGGCGTTCTTTGAGGTAGGGTCTATGCCTTTGCCTTTGGTATAAAAAGGTTCCCATTGCCAATCCTCGCCTCCAGTACAACCCACAGCGGCGTAGTTCATCAGGAATTCTTTAAAGTTATCGGCTATATAAAGCCCGTGATTCTCACTACCATCGTGACTAAGATACACAACCTTGCCATAGTTTTCTGGCTCTAACTCAATAGCTATATAATCGCCGTTGCCTACTTGGAAAAAGGACATTTTATTATGCCAAATGTGGTCGTATTCTTTATCAGAATTTGGATATGCTTCCCCTTCCCAGTCTTGGCGATCTTCCTCATAGTCCAAAAGCAAATCCAGCCCAAAAAGCAACTTTCCACGAAAGATTTCAGCTAGTTTATCAGGTAAAGAAATGTCTTCCTCATCTATAATATCATCAATATCCCACCCAAACTCCAAATGAGCGGTGTTTTCCAAGAGTACTTCACGGAAATGAGGAGGCAATGTATAACCTAATTTTGCCTCTACGGCTTTGATTTCTTCCTCTGTAGCGGGTTTTTCTATCGTAAGAGGTTCTACCTCGCCACCAAGGTCTTCTATCTTTTCTAAAAATAGGTTTAAGCGCTTTTTAAAAAGCTCAAAATTAAATGGCATATTCATTTTTTGAGGTTATTTATTATTTTTTAAGATGGTTTCTAAGGGTTCTGTTAGCAAAGTGATTTCAAAAGGGTCGTGCCTAAACTCATAAATATTCTTATCGGCATCTATCCCGATAAAATCGCCATCTCCATCGGTTATATCCTGTACGTGATAGTAGGTTTTGTCGTTTAAAGACACTTCGTATAAATCATTAGGAGTTATATATTGCTGTTCTTCTTTGGAAAGAAGTTTTTCAATAGGGCTATCATCTAAATACTTTATACGAATGCGGGAAGTATCTATCCCTACCGCCTCAGCTTGCCATTTCAGAAAGTCGTTATTAGCTGTAATATACACCAATAACAATCCATAAGCTACATTCCAATTCACCACACTACTTTTGCCTGTCTCAACTGACTGTATTACGATATTTTCAATTAAGAAATTCCGTCCTTTTTTGTCTTCATATTTGTTGAGCAAAGGAATATCCAAACGCAGTTGGTAGCGCTGTCCTTCGGGCTTCTTTATTCCTTTGATAATTCCTTCTGTAAGTTGTTTTTGCAGGAAATGAAAACGCTGAGGCAGTGCAAGACTTATTTTTACAAATAACTCTTGCATTGCAGGGGTAAAAGTAGGCTTCTTTTTGAATAGATTACCTAACATATTCTATTTTTTAGTGTAACTAATACTTTTTTACCCTTCCAACTCCTTTGGATTTATCCCCAATACCTTATACCAAGTTTTGGCGTTCTTTGAGGTAGGGTCTATGCCTTTGCCTTTGGTATAAA
>NZ_CALHGG010000172.1 GCF_938029845.1 uncultured Capnocytophaga sp. | reverse complement strand
GTTCAGTAACAGGTGTCCCACACTGTTGATACTGCATTCGTAT
The DNA here is from genome assembly GCF_938029845.1 of uncultured Capnocytophaga sp. Taxonomy (GTDB): domain Bacteria; phylum Bacteroidota; class Bacteroidia; order Flavobacteriales; family Flavobacteriaceae; genus Capnocytophaga. Next base: position 7,786 of record NZ_CALHGG010000172.1, on the reverse strand, counting down.
TTTTTCTTTTGGGAGTCCTAATTCTATGATATGATCCCTATCTTCTATAGTGTGTTCATCTAAAATAACATCTCCTGTTCTTTTATAATATTCGTCTGCCTCTTTTTGGGTCACAAAATGAATATCTTCTATCTTTTTTGCTTGGTAACGTCCTACTTCTATGACCCTTGCAGTACTATGTAGCCAAACAAAGACTACTCCACCAGGAGCTAAACCTACAGAAATGTTGTATTCTTCTATTGTTGGACTTATGTCTTCTGATCTAGAAGGAGTATATACTTTTTCAGCTAAGAGTTGAGCTATCTTCAGAGAATCTAAAGGCTGATTTTCTAAGAGATATTGACATTTTTCTACATACGAAAGCCAAGAAACATCTAAGTGAGTAGGAACCCCTTTAGCTTCCTCCTCCTCTGAGGAGCCAAAAACACCTGATGTACCTGCTCCTATAGAAAAATGAGGGAAAGGTTCATCATCTTCAAATAGATTAGATTGTCCATTTCCGAACCTACTAGCTCCGTCTTTTCCATATACTACCCCACGATAAACTCTTATAGGATAGCCTGATACCGGTTTTACATAAGCGACCCAATGATATTTTTTATTTATATTTTCTTTTTCTTTCTCCTTACAAGAAGTTAATGATGAAAGTAAAACTAATAGGGTTATGATTATATTTTTCATAATATAATATGTTTAAATCAACCTTTTTAAGATGATTATAAAAGTTATAAAGCATCAGGTTGCCAATGAACTATTGATTTATATTTAAATAATTCATTAGAAATTCATAACAAACATACGACTTTGTATCTACAATCTGAATTAAGCGATATGAATTTGAAAGCCCATTCCAGCCCATAGGTTGATTTGCAAATAATATGAGATTATCTTTTTGATAAACTTCAGCATTTTCGCCATAATCTATAGCTATTTTATCAAAATTTATAGGTAAACTATCTATGAGAATTCTACTAATTTTCATAGTGTTATCATTAATTGTATAGTGTCTCTCATTTGATTTATAATCTAATGCTCTTAATCCTTGTATGAATTTTATCTTATTATTTCCGATAATAAATGTTTCAGAATAAGGATTTTTCTTATCTGTCGCCCAAGGAATAATACTGTCTACTGCTATTTTTTTGAATTGATTGAGATATTTATCTATAGCATTATTCCCTACTAATGATGTTATAGAAACTGTATCTATTATAGATGTTTTATGGATAGAATGGTCATTATTATTTTGTGGTCTCTTATTCGTGTAATTACAAGAAAAGAACACAAAAAGAAGAAAACTTATCAGAATTATTTTTTTTCGTACCATCTTACTATAGTTTATAAAATTAAAACTTATGTAATTTCAATTCAGAAAAAGGTATTTCCTCTATCTTTGAAAGAGATAGTTTATTATTCTTATATTCAAGATAGATATAATACTCATAATTCCCCACAGGTGAATGAGAGAAATTTGTTAGATCTAACTTTAAAAGCGTTTTGTCTTTACGTTTTTGATACTTAATTTGCATAGGAACACAATGATAAATAGTCCTTATGTGTGTAGTATCTAAAATGACAAATTGGTCGTTAAACTGAATTTTTGCTCTCTTTCTACCTAACTTTAAAAGCTCTTCTTTAAGATTTGCATCAAGGAGAGCAAAGGGAGAAGATTTCTCATTGAGATAGTCATTATCTTCTGCCATAAAAAGTTTTATTTTATCTTTAAAGAAAGTTTCTTCAAGCACATAATACCTATTACACAATTTTGTCCCATCTTCTTTACAGTCAAAATTACCATTTTTAGAAGGGATTTCTATAAAATAATAATTATCATCCACTCTTCTAATACTATTTTGTGCACAGCAAGAGAATGCTATGAGCAGGGAAATAGTTAAAAACAGGTTATTTTTCATATCCAATAAAGTATTTTTGTTTTAAGTGCAAAAATAACAAAAAACAGTAAAGAGCCTAATGACAAACAAAAAAATATTTTGCGTATTGTTTCGTATATTAGGGTTTAACGGGGGCGTTTGCAAAACGCCCGTACACAACATGCTTTAAAAGTGGTTGATTATCATAAATACTCATAAATGATAAAGCGACCTTGGGAGTTGGTGGGGACTTTTATTTTCTTTTCGCCTTTGATGAAGTGGAAATTGCGATGTGTTTCCCCATTGTCGATGATGGTGCCGTGCTTTTTGTCTATTTTGATATGGAATTCGTACATATCAGCTTCAAAAGGCAGGTCTTTGCCATAGGTATTATAGCGTTTGTGAGGTATATAACCTTCTGAACCTCCGCTGTAAAACTCCAGAGCGCTACCTCGGTGGTCGTATTTGGTTACATATTCGCCATAATATTTTTCACCTTTTAACGTATAGAGTCTGCTTGGGGCTAAAGAGATGTTTTGACTGGCGAGCAATACATACTTTGCTTTGATGTACTTCACTTGTTGTAAGGAGTCTAAGGCTTGTGGTGAGAGTTGAGCAAAGGTATTGGCAATACAAGCAATAACGAGTAAGAGTGTTAATTTCATAGAGTATAAGTTTTAATATTTTTACATTTCTATCAAATGACCATCAAATAAAAAACTAATTGATTATCAGTGATTTAATTTTTAAAAGGGCTTTTCTATCAAATAACCATCAAATAAAGACTAATTGATAATCAGTGATTTAATTTTTAAAAGGGATTTTCTATCAAATGACCATCAAATAAAAACCAATTGATTATCGGGGTGTGGCGATGTGGATTTAGTATAGCCAATTCTATAATATAAGTATTACCACTGGGGTCTTCTATCTCAGTAGTAATACTCCTGATATTGTTAGAAATTTGTTAGAATGTTACATCTTCAAAAGTTGAACTTTTTTTTATAAAAGTAACTGTATTATTTCCCATATTTGTACTTTTTAAATGCGTTTTTTCAAAACTATTATCTAAGGATATTGTTTTTTGGGTCTCTTCCATAGATTTAACATTCGCTTCTGTAATTGAAAAAGAGAAACTATTAGGATTTGTAGATAAACGCTCTTTAAAAAAAGATATATCAGCATAATTTTCGCCTTTTTTGTATGCTTTTTTTGTGATACTTACTATTCCTTTTTCATCATAAATATAGAAAACTAACCACTTTTCAAAGCCGTCAGCTTGTTGTTTTTGTGTAACTAAAACAGCTTTTAATATTTTGTAGTTGAATCTATATTTACTTTTTGAGCTTACTAAAAATAAATCTTCTAAGAGGAAATAATCCCCTAAACAATCATCTAAGAAATCTAATATTTCACTAATATCTTTTTGCTCTAAAATTTTAGTTTTCAGAAAATTATAGTATTGCTTTTCCAAAAAATACACGTCTTTTTTGTTTACTTCTATTTTATATTTCGAATCAAAGAATTTTAGATTTAATGTTGAGTCATCAACAAATAATGTGGCATTATTATTTTTGGTTATTAGATGTAATTTACAAGAATTATAACTACTTGCATCAGTATAAGCATCATACGACAACGCCTCTTTCCCCTTTTCATATACAAATTGATGAAAAATGGGGAAAGCTACACTATCTTGAGGAATATTATTTTCCCCTTCTATAGTATATTTATCATAAAGCATCCTAAAACGTAATTCTTCCTTTTGAGAATATGCATAAAAGCAACTCAACAATAGTATAAAATATAATTTTTTCATTCCTTTATTCTTTTGATAATTTCCAAAAAATACTTTTGCCTGCTGTTATTGTAGCTATAATTCCATAAATTGTTTTTACTCCTGTTTTATAGTAAAAATCACCTGTTTTCCAATTATCTTTATCTTTGAATACAGCTTCTGGGATTTCATATTTTATAGTCAAACAGAAATGGTTTGCAAAAAATTAGCGTGAGCAGGTGTAGGGGCAAAGTCGTGTAAGCGAGTATGTGAAGCAATTCGCCCTTGAAAAAGAGCAAATAAAGAATTAATCTCTTGTTCTATTTATTTGCGATCTAAAAATGATTGACTATATTGCCTCTTTGCAAGATGATAGTATTGTAAAAATAGTTGAAATGGATCAAAAACAATCAATATGACAAAATTCTTACTAAAATATGCAACTATATTGTTTCCCCTATGGATAGTAGGGTGCAATTATCAAAACAATAGTCAATATACAGAAGTTTCTTCTGTGGAAATACCTATAGATTCATTGCAAATGTTGAAAGATACTATTATGTTAGACGCTTCAACAGAGGGGGAAGAAATTCGTTTGTATATAAATAAAATCACGAATGATACTATTATAGAGAGTGAAATTTTAGGTGAAATGGGTAAAGAAACTTATCGATTTAGTTTTAACAAGCAGCTAAAAGATGCAGAACACATCTTGTATTCTTACAATGTACCTTTTTATCTTGCTAAAGAGAATTTAGAAACTCATATTGATAAGAAAGAAACGCTACATTTTTCTAAAGAAACAGATGTAACCTTAAACAAACAATTTAAGTTCTACCGCAATATTTTACTCCCTACCCCTCACAAAAATGATTGAAAAGTATAAAAAAGAGAGCAAGTTTCTCAGTTTGGTATTGCGACACCACCCCGAGGTGATTGGTATTACCCTTGATGCGCACGGTTGGGCTGAGGTAAATGTGCTCATTAAGCATATCAAGCGAAAGTTTCCAGTATTCAGTCTTAAGATGTTGGAAGAAATCGTCGCTACAGATAACAAACAGCGGTATGCTTTCAGTGAAGATAACACAAGAATACGCGCTAATCAAGGACATTCACTTGCCGTAGAACTAGAATTATTACCCCAAATACCTCCTGACCATTTGTATCACGGTACTGCCAGCAGGTTTGTAGAGAGCATTCTCAAAAGCGGACTCCAAAAGCAAACACGTCAGTACGTACACCTTAGCACTGATATAGAAACAGCTACTAAGGTAGGGAGCCGACATGGCAGCCCCATAATTTTTGAAGTAAATACAAAGGCAATGCACCAAGCAGGATTTATTTTTTATCTCTCTGCCAATGGAGTATGGCTTACGGATAAGGTGCTACCAAAGTATCTATCAGTAGTTGAGTTGTTAGTGTAAGGTATATATAAAATGAATTAGGTAAGAGTAAATTAAATCTGTTTTTATTCTTTAAATATAATCCCTTTTGTAAAATAATCGTATATTTGCATTGAATTTGAATTTCAAAAACTTTATATTATAATGAATATAGATATTAAGGTAAATAATAATCTTGAGACGGTTAACTTTTCTATTGTAAAAAAAGAAGAAACGGACAACCGTTATCTTTTTATCAATAGAGATGACAATCAGATTTTATTGGAAGTAGAGACTGATTTGGAAAATAAAACACTCAAAATAATATCAAAAGAGGTAGATATTGATGAGGAAGAATTTAATGAAATTGTAGGCGATGCTTTTGTTAAAATTATAGAATTGGAGCAATCGGGGATTAATAATTCTGAAGGAAGTATTAGTACTGAATACAAACCTTATGACCCTGAAAAAATAAAAGTATACACTGATAAAATCTCGCTTGCACAAATAAGTGCGATGATAGATAGTAGAGATATAGATCTTACTCCTGATTTTCAGCGCAATTTGGTATGGGATTCCTTTAGAAAATCGAGGCTTATAGAATCTATTCTATTGCGTATTCCCTTGCCAATGTTTTATTTTTCAGAAGATTTGGAAGGGCGCCTTACCATAATAGATGGGTTACAACGCATTTCAACTATTAAAGAGTTTATGGAAAATAAATTCCCCTTAAAGAATTTACAATACTTAGAAAATTGCGAGGGGAGATATTTTAAAGAGGAAGGAAATAAGAAAGGTTTAGAAACTAAATATGTACGTTGGTTTAATCTTACCAATATTTCAGTAAACATCATTGACCCTATTTCTCCTTATCAAGTAAAATACGATATTTTTAGACGTATCAATACGGGTGGAAGACCGCTAAATAATCAAGAGATTAGGAACTGCTTAGCGGGACAAGGATTGCGCGATACGCTTAAAGCAATGGTAAGTACTACTGAGTTTAAAACTGCGACAGATAATAGTGTGAGAAGCACTCGTATGGATGATCAAGAAATAGCCTTACGTTTTTTAGCTTTTGAGGAACTTTTCGGTCGTGATGGTAATATCAATGATTACAGTGGTTATATGGAGAACTTTTTAGATAATTATACTGAACGCCATCAAAAAGATACACCACAAGATTTTGAAGAAAAAATACAGTTATTTGTTAATGCAATGAAGAATGCTGCTTATTTAGTAGGAGGTAGATATGCATTTAGAAAAATTCTAACAGAAAGTATAGGTTCTACTGCCAGAAAACAAATACTAAACAAAGCTCTTTTTGTAGTAACTTCTCTATTGCTTTCACAATATCCTTATGAAGAAGTAACCATCTATAACAAAGAAGGACAGCTTACTGAAATTATAGCTGATAAAATAGCTAAAGATGGTCAACTATATAATTATCTCTCCTATAGCACCAACTCAAAAACCAATATGTTATATATTTTAGATACGTTTAACGAATTATTTACTACAAATATAGAAATATGATAAACTTACACATCCAAAATTTTAAATGTTTTGAAAAAGCTGAAGTACCTATCAACCAACTGACAGTACTGGCAGGAGGGAATGGCAATGGTAAGAGTTCTGTTATTCAGACACTTTTATTACTGAGAAGAACTGTTGAAAAATGTGGAATTTTAAATGATAAAACTTATAAACTAATTAATAAGAATAAAAATAGTATAGAGTTAAACGGGGTATATTGTTTAAACTTAGGTATTAGTAATAATTTGCCACATTCTGAATCAGAACTAATATTTTCTCTAAAAAAAAGAAATAAAAAATTTGAAGTTCTTTATAAAATCAAAACAGATGAGTATCTCCTTTATATTACTCCTGAAATTATAAAGAACACATATGAAGATAACTTTTTATTTTTTAGAGAATTTTATTATTTAAATGCAGAAAGAATAGGTCCTAGAATTTCACAACCACTCAAAGCTCTTGTTTTTACTAATACAGGTTTTCAAGGAGAATACACAGCTCAAGTTATAAGAGAAATGGATGATTCTAAGTTTAAAGTAGACAAAGAGCGTCTTTTTGATACTGATGGGGTTGATAAGTTCTATATCCATGTAAATTCGTGGCTGAAATATATATTAGAAGGGGCTTGTATTAAGGCTTATATTGATAAAGATACACATACATCAAGACTTCAAGTGGAAAATGCTTTTTCAAAAGGTAATCCTACTTCACCTACCAATACTGGTTTTGGAATTAGTTATGCTTTACCTATTATTGTAACTTGTTTATTGGCTGAAAAAGATAGATTTGTAATTATAGAGAACCCTGAAGCGCATTTACACCCTGCGGCACAATCTAAAATAGGTTACTTCTTAGCTAAAATGGCAAATGCTGGGTTGCGTATAGTAGTAGAAACCCATAGCGACCATATTATCAATGGTATACAGTTGGCGGTAGCTAAAAAAGAAATAGAAAGTAGCTCTATTACTATTAATTATTTTGATAAAGGAGAGCTACAGCCGGAAGTACACCGTATCTCAATGAATGAGAAAGGAGAACTTGACAGATGGCCTAAGGGCTTTTTTGACCAAACAGAGATTGACTTTGCCAAACTTATAGAATTACGACGAAAATGAAATTTAACTTTTATTTAGCCACCATAGGATATGAAAAAGCGAGTATTACTGAGTTAGAAGAGAGTTTTATAACTCTCAATAAAATAGCAGTAACGGATGCTAAAC
>NZ_CALHGG010000171.1 GCF_938029845.1 uncultured Capnocytophaga sp. | reverse complement strand
AAGGAAATAGCCCATCATCACGGTATTGCTGTAGGGTTCTTTTGGTGATATGCAGCAGCTCACAGACCTCCTTTCCTGATAGAAATACCTCGCCGTCAAATACAGGACGGAAGTTTTTAAGGATAAAGTCCATTTGCTGTTTAAGTTTTTCAAGCTGACTTAGGTAAGAGCTTAGTTCCTGGTGTGTTTCTGTGAGCAAGTTCATCGGGTTTGATGGTTAGAGGTTAAAAGTTGTTCTACATCACTACGCTTAAAATAGTTCTTGCGGTGGATGCACGAGAAAGGCAAGAGTTTTTGGTCTTTATAATACTGCAAAGCACGCTTACTAATGCCCAAAAGCAGACAAACCTCCTGAGAGTCCAACCACTTTTCTTTTTGCCAAATCCCTTTATAAGTATCCATTACCACTTGCAGAGAATTGTTGAGTTGCTGTACATCTTTTTGTATCTGTTCAAAAATAGATTTTTCTATAACTACTACTTCCATTTGCATTATTTTGCGCAAAGGTAAAACAAAACAAGCCTACTTTTAAAAGTAGGCTTGTTTTGGAAGAGAAAGGAGGATTTTGGCTTTTACAAGGGTTCTAAATCAGATAATTTATTTTCAGTTCCTAATTCTTCAAATTCATTATTAATATTTATTTGGATAATTTTTCTATCCGATTTAAATTTTATATGCCCCACAAAAAGTAATCCCAATAGGATTTGTAATTCATTTTCTTTTTGATAATAGTTTATATCATCAATCCATTTTTCTTTTATAGCTTCATTTTTTGGAAGATTGATATCTATTACAGTACTATATATATTCCATTTATCACTAATCTTTTTCACTTGTAGTTCTTGTTTGACTTCCTCTGAAATATCTGATTTTTCTATTCTAGGTAAATTAGATTTTTCTAAAATGAAAATAGTGTTTTTGAAATCTATTGCAGGTAAATAAATGACATTCTCTTTATATTTACTATTTTCTATTTTCTGAGTAGTTTCATATCCTCCACTAAACACTATTATTACAATATCTTCTTTGTCCTGAATAATTCTATCCATTCCTTCTAATAGATTATTATTGTTTAATAGATAGCGATTAGTTTTTGCAATTAAAAAACTATTATAAATATCTCTTGGAATAGAATACCTTGAAATGAGATTAGCTAAACTACTATCAAAACCCATACAAGGGATATCATCATCTACAAAAAAAGATTTATTAGATAATGTTCTTTGTCCTAAAAAAGTAACCTTAAAATCAGTATCAAAATCTTCTGGATTATTAATTGAGAGATACTCTTCCAAACAATTCTCTAAGATTTCTTTTGATGATGCGTAAAATTGCTCTATTTTCTCTTGAGATAATTCGGCTCTTTTCTTTTTATCTGATATATGTTCGTCAATAGATTGTTCAAGCTCAATTATAAATTTATCTATTTCTGAATATTTTAGTTCATAGGTATTCCACAATTCAAGTTGTTCTAAGGCTTCTTTATCTTCTAAAACCTTATTCAAACAGAACTTAAAATAAGTAATTGATTCTTTCCAATTGTACAATTCCATTAAAGATAAATCATTTAAATATGGTTGATTTGTAATATTAGAGTAATATAGACTTTTAGACAGTTTATATTGCCTAATAAACAACACACATAAATAACGACAAATCCAAAAAACAACTTGTTTATTTGTTCCTACACTATCCAAATTTGGAAACTGATACCTACTAAAACCTATAATAAATTTTGGGATTTGCTTGTTTTCATTCCTAAAAAATTCTATCCAATCAAATATATCTCTCATTTTATAGGGTAAAAGCTTATAATCAGGAGGAGATTGTTGAGAATAAGAAAAAATATATTTTAAAGCCTCATAATTCTTAGAATAAAGCAATAAGCCTCCAATAGCATAATGAAATTCTAAGAATCTTTTACGTTCTTGTTCTCTTTCTTTAAATTCCTTTTCATTAGACTTGTCAAAATTCAAGACAATTTCTTTTAGCCCGGTCCAAAAATATTGATTAGAATGTGCCCAAAATTTACTTATATAATCAGTATTATTCCTAACTAATGTGATATTATACCATAGGTTATTATAAGTGTCTTCTGATATTTTTATGCTTTGAGTATCATAAGGTATTAATAGTTCCCCATTAATAGCACTATACCTAAGAGGCAATAGGTCTTTATAATTATTCTCGACACACTCATCAATTATACGACGAATCAATCCATAAAACTCTTTATCATAGTTTAATTCTTTATCAGTATTGTTATATTCCTTTCTATACTTAATAACATAGTTAAAATAAAACTTTAATAATTTACTTTGTAAATCAATGTCTTTTGTATTAACAGCATATATAGCTATATCATTAATAGACATAAAAGCATATTCTTTAGTTTTTCCGTTGGAATTTTCATATCTTTTAATGATATAATCAAGTAAGCTATCTATATTGCTATTATATATAGAAATCTTTTTTATCCATTTGAAAAAGATAAATAGTAATAAAGCAGTTACTAAAGAAACTAATATGTTTGCAGAATTATTAATAAACCAATTATCCCAACCAAATAAAGGTTCAAATTTAAATATAAGGGGGATTAGAAGAAATAAAGAAAGGTACAATATCCATTGAAAAGAACTTTGGTTATAAAATCTCTCTTGTTTAAATAAAGCTATAATGTATTTTGAATGATACTTTTCTCCTATATTAGATATGTTGTTTAGAATTATAGGATATGCTGTTCCTAACAATATGATTATTAAAGGAACACAAATTTCTACAATGTTATTTATTGATAGTAGTTGCATCTTATTTTGTTTTATTTAAGACTGCAAAACTACAAAAAAAATCCCGAATTAACGGGATTTTTCTTTTTACTCTTTTTTCACATTAAACTCAAAATCAAGTTTCTGTTCATTGCCGAAGGAGTCGCTTATCCAAACGGAGAAAGACTGGTTAGCTTCTGAGGCAGAAGTGTAGTAAAGCCTAAACGCTCCTTTGGAGGCAAGTGGATAAACATCATTAACAAGTAAGACTTCTCCTTGTGGAGAGGTACGTAAACTACCTTTTCCCTCATACTGAAAGTAACGAATAAAATAGCGGTTCTCATCGTACTGGTAGGGAGAGCGCAACTCACAACGTATTTCTACCGTATCGGTTTTACCTATACTTTTAGGCACGGGCAATACCTTTACCTCAAAAGGAAAGTTTTGTTGTACGTCCAACTCTTTTTTACAAGAGGTGAATAGGCTCACACATAGTATTGCGATGAGTCCTATTACAATTTTCTGATTTATTTTCTTCATCATATTGTCTTTTAAAGGTTAAAACATATAGCGCAGTCCTACAGTAGCACAGGGGCGCAGTAGCTCAAAGGAACTTCCCCACAGAGCTGCTACCTTGCCAGAGCAAAGCACTAAAAAATGATCACTTAGGTAAGTCTCTACCTGCAAACCTACCTGTGCGCCATAGAGAAAATTATTTTCGTTCTTTAATAGTGCCCCATCAGGAAGGAGGCTTTTGCTGTGATTGACTACCTCATAGCCCAAAAGAGCTTCTGCTCCTAAGTTCAATGCCACCGTTTTACTGCTGTCACTGACTAAGGCAAAACTATAGCCTCCTGCACCTATATACCTCTCAACGGGTATATTCAGACTCTTGTAAGGGTATAATCGCCTTTGATATTCAAGGGCAAAATGCTTGTAGTTACCCCTTTTAGCATTGATACTATAGCCCAACTGCACCCCAAAATCATCAGAAAAAGAGGAAGTAAAAGCCTCTGCAGGTGCAACCCAAGAGAGCGAGATACCTTTTTGCTTGGGTAACAATCGCTGTGCCTGGGCAATGGAGCCTCCTAAAAAGCACAGACAAA
>NZ_CALHGG010000170.1 GCF_938029845.1 uncultured Capnocytophaga sp. | reverse complement strand
GATTTAGATGCTGGTTATGATTGGGCTTTTGCCTTTCGTGATCAAATCAATCAAATAATAACTGATAATAACTTAGAGGCGTTAGTACATTTTGAGCAATTCGGAGAAAACGCAAAACTATCAGTGCCTACTCCCGATCATTACTTGCCTTTACTATATGTAATGGCTTTGCGAGAGGAAGATGGTGAAGTACTGATTTTCAATGATTCAATAGTAGGAGGCTCTATCAGTATGACCTCAGTACTAGTGGGAGGAAAGTCTTAGATTATAAGAATTAAGCCTATAAAAAAGGCTGTCACAAACTAAAATTTGCGACAGCCTTTGTTGTTTTTAGTAGCTTTTTAGTTCGTTGAGGTGAGAAGGAACAGCTATTTTATACCAATCCCATCCATAATAATCTATGAGCAACAGCAAAGCCAAGAGCCTAAGAGGCGTTTGTGCAAAGTACATTTCATCTTTCTTCTTAACAATCCAGTCATACCAATCGGAGTGTTTATCAGTAATTTTTATGCTGTATTTTCTACTGAGTATCTCCTTAATAGCTAATGCCGAAAAGTTGTCCATAAACTTATCTTCCCAGCTCTCATCTACTATTTTTCCATTTTCCTTCAAATAACTTATAGCCAATAACGAAAGAGAGTCATTGGCAACAGTAACTTCCTCATTCTTTTTCATATAAATGAGGTAATCTTCATCTTTGTCAAGTAAAAACACTTCATATCCTTTCTGGTAGAGTATCTCTATAGCATTATTGTAGGTATTAGGAGCATCTGTTATGGTCATTTTGAGATATTTTAAAGCTGAAAGTTATCTAATAAGTTCCTTCCTCCATCGTTAAAATAGATAAGGAATTGTCAATTTCAATACAGAGGTCTATATCCTTACATATATGATTTTTATTCCCTACTCAATGATAAATTCAGTATCTGAAAGCTCTAAATGATATGTATTCTCCATATATTCTATTAGACTTTCTATTGGATGAAACTCAATTGTTTTTATTTTTCGAGCCTCTACACTATTCTTAAATTCCTCATTACAAAAAAGAAGCTTATCAAAAAAATATTGACAAATATAAAAAATAGGTTTTTTATCCAATAGTTCTTTGTTGAAAACAATTTTTGTTGCTTTCTTTATTTCTACTTTTGGATATCTTTCCCCTACATTTATATTCGGAGGTATAGTCTCTATAAACTCTGATTTATCAAAATCAATAGCTTGTACGTCTTCTTGAATAGTAATAAAGTAATAACTCTTTCGAGAATTTACCTCTCCATCTCTGTTAAGCATTACAACAGGAGTGAAAAGATACTTCATTGGATTGTGTGCGTCCATAATCTCCTTAAACTCTTCTGAAATGATAAACCCATTTGATGTATCACAATAATCAAAATCTAATAGCCTATGCTTATTGATAAGATAAAGTTTTTCAGGGAGCTCAGTTAAGTTCATCCATCCCCCACGCCATTTGTCACGATTGAGAACAGGAGGAAGAGTAGAACCTTTGTATTCTTCCCTAGGAATAAATCGTGTGTGTAAAATCCCATCTAAGTAGATAGGAGTTCCTTTAGCCTTTCTATTAGGTACCATAAAATAAAGCTGATTCATACTTCTTAGGTTTTAAAATATATTTTTGCCCCAAACCTTTAGTAATACTCTATTTTTCGTTGTGTTACTCGAGAGGTTAATTTTCCTTCTATTTTATCCTTCAGATAAAGAATGCTTTTGATATAATTACCTTGCTTATCATAAGTGTATTCGTACCAGAGTTCTTGTTCTGGTTCAAGGAAGGGTTTCTTTTTAATGGTTTGAATATCACCCTCTCTATTATAGGTATATTCTCTTATTTCTCCTAAAATCCCTTTTCTTTCCTCATAAATTATACGCCCTTTTGAATCATACCTATAGATAGTTTCCTCCCCTAATTTAATTTTTGTTTTGCTTATAGAAGAAATTTCTTTTATTTTTTGTCCTCTATCATTATAAGTAATATGATAGTATTTATAAGAAGGGAGGTCTGCTCGGCCCCATCTCTTTTCTATTACATTCCCTCTTTCATCATACTTATAACAATCTATATATTGTTTTTTATCTCCCGTATATTGAGTAATGGTTTTCTCTTTATGGTTGTAGATAAGAGAATCTATTCCTGTATCTTCATACCTTCGTGTGCCTATAATATAACCTTCTTCATCGAAATCAATAATAAGAGGAAGACCATTTATTGTACGGAAAAATGTACCTTCTCTTGGCAAAACAGCAACCGCATCCAACTTCTTTGCAGAGCCATCCTCTGCATATTCATAGTAATCAAAGATTTCTTCCAATCGTTTTACTTTCCCACGCAAACCCAATAGCTCCCAATCCGTTTTTTTAAAGTGATTGCCTTGAAAATGCCCCTGAACTGTTTTTTCTTTTTGATGGGGATTCTTTACATTTTTTCTTCCACAAGCAATCAAGCTAAGGCTTATCAATAGGGTGCAAATAATATACTTTTTCATAAAAGGCTCTTTTCGTATTCTGTGTGCAAATATAGCGACATTTGTCAGATTCACAAAATATTTTTATTCCTTTTCAAAAAATATTATTTTATTCTTTTCTATTTCTTTGATTTGGTAAATATACATCTTTTTCTCTAACTCACAAATATTTTGTTTTCTTAAAATAAAACACTACCTTTGCCTTATAAAAAACGCTTTTCTTATGGGATATTATATGTTTGCTTATGGGGTGAACACCTCTGAACTTCAGGCAACTTTTGCCTCTAAGGACGAAACCTTACTCGCAGAGGTTCAGAAAAATGAAATCTTCCAAAACTATGCTGAAGAAGATGAGGATAATGAGACCACTAAGGCGCTTACCGATATTATCATGGGGCGTCCTTTTGATGAGAAAAAGGGATATACTTATGGGTATGCCTTTATTGGAATCTGTGCTACCTTGGGAAAAGAATTGCCTTTTACTCAAGAAATGAAGTTCTGGTATGAAACTGACCTTATCAACCAAACCCTTTCAGAGGATTATGATATAGAGGTAGAAATAGATACCGAGCTATTCCCCGAAGACCATTTCCACCCCTTCCCGCTACCTGAGATAGAAGACTTTCCTATGATAAGCCTCATTGACCAAGACCGACTCAAGCATTTGGATTCTCTGCTAGAGAACGTCCATAAAACAGAGGAAGAAATAGAAGCTATGATAGAGGAAGATGAAAAGGGATTTGCTTACGAACACATTATGAGACTAAAGGAAAACATCGCTTTTTGTCTTAACAACCAATTAGATATGATAGCGTTCTGTCATTAATTATTAAAAACACTTACAACTATTTGATGAATAACCTCTTTCAAGATTATTCCCCTAAGGAATTTGAAGCACAAGCACTAAAAGTATTTGCTTTTCAGTACCAAAACAATGCTGTATATCAGGAGTTTTGCAACTATTTCGGCAAGACTCCTAAGACGGTACATGCTCTTGAGGAGATTCCTTTCTTACCAATAGAGTTTTTCAAAAATAAAGAAATCTATACGGCTACCAATGCTCCTGAGGAGGTATTTACCAGTAGTGGTACCACTGGGAGCCAAACATCTCAACACTTGGTAAGTTCTCTTGCACTCTATAGGGAGAGTTTTCGCAAGGGATTTGCTCACTTCTATGGGAGGATAGAAGACTACATATTTTTAGCTTTACTTCCTTCCTACTTGGAACGCAAGGGGTCTTCCCTTATCTATATGGCTGAGGATTTGATTGAGAGTGCCCAGAAGGAAAGTGGTTTTTACCTCTACAACCAAGAGGAACTTGCCCAAAAACTAAGGCTATGGGACGCTCAGGGGCGAAAGGTTTTCCTAATGGGGGTGTCCTTCGCACTCTTGGACTTGGTAGAGCAATACCAATTCTCTCTAAAAAATACAATTGTTATGGAGACAGGAGGCATGAAAGGGCGACGCAAGGAGTTGATTCGAGAGGAGTTACATGAGCTACTATGTAAGGGCTTTGGTACTAAGGTGATTCACTCCGAATATGGGATGACGGAGCTACTCTCCCAAGCTTATAGCCAAGGAAATGGACTTTTCTACCCTGTTCCTTGGATGAAAATTCTCATTCGAGACAGCGAGGATGCGCTCTCTCCCCTACCCTATGGCAGAATCGGAGGGATTAATGTAATAGACCTTGCCAACTACTACTCTTGTAGCTTTATCGCCACTCAGGATTTAGGCAAGGCCTACCCCGATGGCTCCTTTGAAGTATTGGGTCGCTTCGATGCTGCAGATATTCGTGGCTGTAACCTTTTAGTTTTACAAAATTAATCCTATGGAAAAATGGTTTTTCTCCCCGAGGGAAGCGGGTACTGATGAGGCAGGAAGAGGGTGCTTAGCAGGACCTGTTACAGCTGCTGCTGTGATACTCCCTGAAGATTTCTATCACCCATTGCTCAATGACTCCAAGCAAATGACCGAAAAACAGCGCAATGAACTACGCCCTATTATAGAAGAGCAGGCGCTGAGCTATGCTGTAGTACATCTGTCCCCACAGCGAATTGACCAAATCAATATCCTCAATGCCTCCATAGAGGCCATGCAAAAAGCCTTGGACAAGCTCACCCTTACTCCTGAGTTTATTGTGGTAGATGGTAATCGTTTCAAGCCTTATAAGGAGATTCCCTACTCCTGTCAGGTAAAGGGAGATGCACGCTTTATGCGTATTGCAGCCGCTTCAGTACTTGCCAAGACCTATCGCGATGCTTATATGGAAGAACTCCATAAAGAATTCCCTATGTATCATTGGGATAAAAATAAAGGATACCCAACTCGTGAGCACCGAGCGGCTATCCTTGAATTTGGTGCTTGTGAGCACCATAGAAAGACATTTCAACTTATTGATATTCAGCTGAAATTTGATTTTTAATCAGACAGAACGTTGTACCACCTCAAAGAGTTTCCCTGCATCACACTTGATGGTTTTGGACGGAAACTTGAGTATCAGAGCATAGTCATGGGTTGCCATAAGGATAGAACGACCTGAGTCATTAATCTCACGCATCACTTTCATAATCTCCACACTCGTCTCTGGGTCAAGGTTTCCCGTAGGTTCATCGGCGAGAATTAGATCAGGATCATTAAGCAGTGCACGTGCAATGGCAACACGTTGTTGCTCTCCTCCTGAAAGCTCATGAGGGTGTTTGTCTATCTTGGTCTGCATTTTCACCTTACTGAGAACACTATTGATACGCGCCTCTATCTTATGAGGATCATGCCAACCTGTGGCACGTAGAACAAACTCAAGATTACCAAACACCGTCCTATCGGGGAGCAACTTAAAATCTTGGAAGACCACCCCTATCTTTCTTCTCAGATAAGGTATTTCCGATTCCTTAAGGGTAGCCAAATTAAAATCTACGGCCATACCTGTCCCCTTCTTCAGAGGCAGATCCCCGTAGAGTATCTTTAGCAGGGAACTCTTACCACTCCCTGTTTTCCCTATCAGATATACGAACTCCCCTCGCTCTATAGTGAGGTTAATATCATGTAAGATAAGATTTTTTCTTTGAAAAATAGAAACATCCTTAAGTTCTACTACAGTTTTTGACATGGGTATTTTCTTCAGAGTTATACATACATCGCTTCTATCTCTCGGAAATAATTCTTATAGATATTCTTTCGCTTAAGCTTCAGTGTTGGGGTAAGTTCATCATTATTAATAGAGAAAGGAGTAGTAAGCAGCGTAAATCTCTTTATCTGCTCATAAGCGGCCAACTCTTGTTGCAAGTTTTGTAGCCTTTTTTGAAAGAACTCCACTATTTGACTATTTTTTATCAGCTCTGAATAGTTTTTATACTTAAGGTTAAGTGATTTAGCATATTCAGACAAGGCATCATAGTTAGGAACAATAAGAGCAGAAACGTACTTGCGAGCATCCGCTATGATAGCTATTTGCTCTATGAAGCTGTCCTTACCTACCTTCCCCTCTATTTGTTGGGGGGCTATATATTTCCCATTGGAAGTTTTCATTAATTCCTTAATACGTTCTGTAATAAAGATATTACCTTCCCTGTCTATATAGCCTGCATCTCCTGTACGCAAGAAACCATCTTCAGTAAAGGCCTTAGCATTCTCCTCTGGATTATTATAGTATCCTTTGGTAATAGAACCTCCCTTGAGAAGAATCTCATTGTTCTCTCCTATCTTCGCTTGTATATGTGGCACAAGGGTACCCACCGACTTGAGCTTGAATTTCTTATCGTCCCAACAAGATACGGTCGCAGTAGTCTCGGTCATTCCATAGCCCAAGGTTACATTGACCCCAATAGCACGGAAGAAACGCCCAATAGAAGGTTCTAAAAGAGCTCCTCCGCAAGGAATCATCTGAATATTACCGCCCAAAGCTGCTTTTAGCTTTTGGAAAACAAGTTTGTCGGCTACATTATAAAGCTTCTTAAGAACAAAAGAAGGATATTTTCCTTTCTTCGTTCTTCCCAATTGTATTTTTGCAATTCGGGTAGCTGCTGCAAAGACGATACGTTTTGCCAAAGACTGTTTTCCTACATTTTCGTAGATTTTGGTATATATTTTCTCCAAAAGGCGTGGTACTACACACATATAGTGAGGTTTTACCTCCTTAAGAGCCTCTGCTACACGATTCGTATCATCTAAGTAACAGTTAATCACCCCCTTATGGAATACATAGGCTACCCACATACGTTCATACACATGGGATAGTGGCAGGAAGGACATAGATACATTGCCCTCTACTACTGCCAAGCGATCATCATGGTTGATAAACTGATAAGCCACATTCTCATAATCTATGAGAACTCCCTTAGGGTTACCTGTAGTACCCGATGTATAGATAATGGTATAGAAATCCTGTAAGTTGCGTTGGTCAAAACGTTCTTTTAGTTCCGCCTCATAGATTTTCCCTTGGGGAGCTGCTATAAATTGAGATAGAGTACAAACACTTGCCCCTCCTTCCTTGCACAGTGCTTCATTGAAAAGTACTACTAATTGTAACTCAGGACACGCTTGGCGTATCTGTGCTACCTTTTCATATTGTTCTTTTTCTCCAACGAAGAGGATTTTAATTCCCGCATTATTAATGATATAAGCGGCTTGATCGGCCGTATTTGTCGCATAGATAGGAACAGCACAAGCTCTTATGTGAGCGGCGGCCATATCCACCATAGTCCACTGAGGAGAGTTAGGAGCAAAAATCCCGATATTTTCTTGTACTCCCACTTGGTAATGGAGTAAAGCATTGGCTATCTTCTGTATTTCTTCATAGAAGACTCTCCAAGAAAGAGAGCACAATTGCCCATTTTCCCAATAGCGAAGTGCCTCACGGTCTCCATAATGTGCTGCTTGAGAAGCTAGGCGTGTAACCAAGTGAAACTTTTCTAGATTCATTACTGTTTGTTTGCGTTTCAAATAGCAAAATTAGTTCTTTTCCTCGATATAAAAAAAAATAAAAAGTTAAATGTTAGTGAC
>NZ_CALHGG010000169.1 GCF_938029845.1 uncultured Capnocytophaga sp. | reverse complement strand
ATTCGCTCTTTATCCTTTACGTATATCTGCTCTGGGGCTTTGAAAGCGTTATACCTTACAGTGGGTAGCGGGTATTTTTCTAAATACGTCTCTCCTGCTTCGTTGGTGGTGAGCTTTTGTTGTTGGTAGGTGTGTTAGAGATGTATCTACACCCCCATTGCACTGTGTTTTAGGTAAAATTCATGAAACTTAAAACACTCTTTTCTTTCACTCTATCAAATATTTCTTCAATAGAAACGTTCTCTAATTCGTTTCTTTTACTTTTTAGTGATGAGAATTGACTTCTACAATAAAAAGGTAATTTTTTAACTAAAAAATTGTATACTTGCATAATTTCTACATTTAGTTCTCCTATTTCTTCTGGAGAAACTTTTTGTTCTTGGTTTGTAATCATTATATACTTGCTGAGAATTAAATAAATAGCTATACATTGTAATTTACTCAATTTTAAATGATACTTTTTAGCTTTTAAGTCTATTACCCACTGTTTTAAGGTACTTTCAGCAAAAGTACAATATTTTATAACTTCTCTACTCTTTACTCTTGAAAAATGTAGATATGCAAAAATAACTGTTAAGTATTTTAAAAAATCTTTTGTCATTTCAGTTCATTAGTTGAGTTGTATTGTGAATGTCTCTTATTATATGTTCACAACCTAATTTATCGAGTACTTCATCAATAGTATCAAAAAGCTGCCCATTTAAATCATTTTGGTTGTAATGTTCTACATAAGCATATTTTTTTTGATCTCTAAAAGAAACTTTTGATTCTAAATAACTATATATATTAGCTGTAAACCTAAATATCTCATCTCTCAATTCAAAAGCGGGAAAAGATTTTTCTTTTACAAAAAGTATAAATTTACTAAGTATTTCATACATAGCAATATACTCCAAATGGACAGTTGTTGTTCCCCAAAGAGACACTCTCATCCCTTCTCTGTGCATTTTTCTATTCAACAAACGTTTGGTATATAAGTAGTATCTCATTCTTTTTTCAAAAAAAGCAAAGTATGCTTCTTTCTCAACTTCATTACATCTGAGTATAGAGAGGTATATTTGCCTAAATATTACCACTAAAAACTTTAGTTCTTCTTTTGTCATAACCACGTATTAAAACTTTATATTATAATAGTATTGTGGTTTATAACTAGGTTTAATAATAAAATTATTATCAAATCCTGTATTTACTCTAAAATAATATGGTTGGGTTGGAGAAGGACTAGGTACTAGTATATTCTTAGGAAGTACTAACTCTATAAAAGCTCCTTTCCCTGCTTGTCCAAAGTTCTGAATCCCTTTAAAATTGGGAGTTGCCTCAAAATCTGTTCCTATAAAGTTATAATCTGAAACTCTTGAAGGAGTTATAAATTCATTCTTTTTTATAGAATAAAGTCCTTCTGAGCTTGTATGATGTCTCACAACTATCTCTCCTTCTGAAATAATTCTTTCTCCTGTCCAAGGATTTAAATTATTTCTTGATGAGTATCTAAGAGAAGATGAAACACCTGATATAATACCCAAAGGAGCTCCTATCTTAGCTCCAAACATACCAGAATGATGGGCATAATTTAGATTACCTGTTTCCATATAGCCTACAACAAATCCACTAGCATATCCTCCAGCAAATCCTCCTATTAATCCATTTACCACTCCTTTTACAATAGGGCTTGTAACTTTTAGGCCATTAATCATAAGATTAACTCCTTTATTTGCTAAACTACTTGCTGCTCCTCCCACAACACTTGACACAACACCAATTCCTGCTCCTAATGCTATATCTTCTGCCTTAGTAGCTCCTCCTAACCAAGCATTAGTAGCTCCAACTACACCTCCTCCCCAAAGCCATCCTCCAAACTCTGGGTATAAAGCACCCCAACCTGCTAGTGCTCCTGCTCCAAAAGCTGCAAATCCTCTGCCAACTCCTCCCCAAAAACCGTGTCCTCCTAAATTTCCTTGTATTGCATTTACAGTCAAATTAATTATACCTCCGAAAACCGCAGCTACTATATCATCTACAAGAATATACTCTCCCGTAGGGTCTGTGTATAACAATGGATTGTTAAGCACATATCCATATCTATTAAAGTTTTGGGTGTTAAAAGGGTCTTGCACATAATTGTCAGGTTGTAAGAAACGGTGTAGCGCTGGGTCGTACAACCGTCCGTTCATATGGATAAGTCCTATCGTTTGCAGGTGCTCGTGTCCCGTAAAGCCTCTATCTAATAAAGTTAAACCTTGTAACACTTTTCCCGCTCCGTCTTCCACTTTTATGGGGTGTCCCCAAGGGTCAAAATGGCGTCTTTCAGCGATGTTGCCGTCCTCATCGGTGAGCATTACTATAGAGCCTAAATAATCTCTATGTAAGTAATAGAGCTTTTGTGTTTCACCGTCCGAAATGAGTATCGCAGGGGCACTATAGGCATCACCGCCTAAGTAAAGTATAAACTTGGTGCTGTTATCGGTTTTGTTACATACGATTTCTACACTACCGTCGTGGCTGTAGTGTTTTAGCAGTGGGCGTTTAGCTTTTTCTACTTCAGCATTGCCATAATAACAGTGTGAACGCTCGCCAAAGGCGTTATATTCATAGCTAATTAGCTACAACTCCACCTTTTACTAATATTTCTCTTACTATATCTGCTTTAAAAAATAAGAAAAACATACTTATCAAAAAAAATAAAATAGTTAGTATTATAGAAACTGTTTTGCTACCAAAAAACTTAGGTTTCTCTTTTTCAACAATTTGTTTCCCCCTACCGCTTTTGTAATACTTAAAGTAAAACAAAAGTAGCATAATTACTATTATAATTACTTTTTGAATTGTACTTAAATAACAATTAAAAAAATATGCTAATGGTATATCAATTAATCCATTGACTATAAAAACAGATGTCGCTCCTAATGCCCAAACAGTGTTTGTATGTGGATAATCATCAGGCATAACCGTTGCATAAAAAAGATAAATATAATAATAAAGCACGTCCATCATTTGCCGTAATTTTCATAAAAATAATTCCAAATAGTTTCATTGTATTTAGAAGGCTTTCCATATCGCTTCTCCCAACGGTTATACCAGTAGCGATATGTAAATTCTTGATACCATTCCATACTTGTCATAAATCTACCAAGTTCCCAACCTATTCCCCAGACAACACCAGATATTCCTCCAAATGTTGAAAAAGCATTAGATGCTTGTTCAAGAACCCATTGAGTATTGTTTATTTCATCATTTTGTCTTTCTGTTTCTATGGATACAGCATTCCATGCTCCTAAGACATTACCTGCCCAACCAATTTTTTTTGCTGTTGCTTTACCAAATTTATTTTTACCTCCTGTAATTCCATTTCCTCCCCAAGTTTGTTTATATATCTTAAAGTTTTTGCCCATCCAAGTACCATATCTTTCACTATAATATAATTCATTACCAATAGTTGTCCCTGTTCCTGCATAAATTTCCCATCCAGGTGCTTTCCCTTCTCAATAAGGTGCAGTTCGATTTACTGGGTTGTTTTAGAAGTTCCGTTAAGGTTCCTCATATTGGCAAATTCACAATTTACACTGCGCCTCATAAGAAATTGTACCGGTGTATAAAGATCATTAATCACTCCATAAATCACCTTCTCAAGATAATTCCTCTCTGACATCGCTGTCATATTCAGCTTTAAGAATTAGCGATTATGATTTTACAAATAGATAGGTTTATTTTTAAAAACACGATTTTTATACTCTTTTGGTAACCATTTCAAGAGTTCTATTTGCTCATCTTTAGTTTGTGATAAAAATTTTTCAAATATTGGTGTCAATTCTTGAGTAAATCCAAATAAATCTATAGGATAATCATAGTCACTTGCTATATATTTACCCCATTTACCGCTTTCTCCAAAAATGTAATACTCATTATAAAACATATTGATAAGTACTGCCGATATAGCTCCTCCACTAATCATTTCTTTCCAAGTTATGTTTACTGGAAATTTCATTTTGAACATTGGTTCTCCTTTTGTAAATTCTTGATTATTCTGAATTACTACAAAATATTTTTCTCCTATATTGAGTAATATTTTTTGTAATTGTAGAAAATCTTTTTCTAAAAAAAGACATCCTCCTTGCAATGCTATTATATTAAAATTATCTTTGTAAATTAAGTGTGGTAAAGACTTATTTGTAATAAAAATATTTTGTTGAATATTTCTCCACGTACTTAGATATTCTTCATTAGATAACCAATATTTTTCTAAATACTTTTGACCTTTATCTTTATCACTCCATTCTTCAAAAGGAATAAGACTAGATGAGGTTGAAAACCAATATTTTTGATTATAAAAATCTAAATGTTTTTGATATTCTTTCATTTTACAAATCTTATTTTTATCATTTCTCCTGCTGTAGGCGTAATATGAATTGTGTAAGCTCCAGTAGTTTTTGAATAATGATAGCCTATTTGGACTCCATTACTTAGTAAATACTGTCCATTTGATTGCATTTTTGCATTTTGAGTAAGAGCTTTAAAGACAGAAGCTCCATCTCCTTTTACAAAACCTTGCATACCTCCTTTAACACGCGATAACTTTCCTGCTCCTTTTATTAAACTTTCAACACTATTATATTGATTTAAAAGTTTTGTTCCTTTATGAGATGCCTGAACTACTTTTGTTGCTTTAGCCATTTTTTGAGCTTGCGCAATTTCACTAGAAAATTTAACTAAAGCTAAACTTCCTTTCACCGCTCCTACACTTACCCATTCTAAAAGTCCTCCTTCTTGATTATATGCTGGTCATATATAATCTCCATTACTATCGTATCGAGTTCCATTTTCTTCACCTCCTGTCAAGAAATGTAAGACCTGTCCCCATCCTCCGTTAAAAGAGTCTGTATGTTGTGGAGCATTAGTATAGAATATAGGAAGTGCTTCTCCATTTGTAGTTATAGGCGTAGTCTCTACCACCCTTGGCGTACCATCTCCTTCAAACCACCCTCTAATAGAATTAAATTGCTTTGAGAACCATTGCCCTACACTTTTTCCTTGTTTTTCAAACCATTTGCCTGTACTCCTTGCATTACGACCTACCCAATCTTTTATATCTCCCCAGTTTTCCTTTACTGTATAACCAATACTTGCTATAAGTCCTGCTAAACCTCTTTGTTAGTCAATTCTAATCTATCTAATTCTTCCTTAACAGCGGGTAATAATAATATCTCTCCTTTATTTGCCAATTCTTTTATTCCTGATATTGATAGTACCTTTGTTGTAAAAGGAATTATATGCTTTCTGAAAAAATCTTTTAATAACTCTATTCTCTTATTATCATCTATAAAACTATCAAAATCAAAAATCCTTTGGTCTTCACCTATTGCACTTGAATTGATGTCCCCCATCAAATTTTTAATTATTCTTTTTTCTATTATACGATTCTCATTAAAAACTCCTTGTATAAAAACTTTGATATTTAATTGATAATAATTTCCAAAGTTAGATTTTTGAAGTTCCAATACACAAATACATTCAGAACTTTCTTTATACCAACCTCCAAAAGCATACTTAAAATGATTTGCTTTTGATATTTCTCCAAAAATATATTTAAACTCTTTACTGTTCATATTAATATGTTTCTAAGACTGTTTTCCATTGTATTCCTCTATACTGTGG
This sequence comes from uncultured Capnocytophaga sp., assembly GCF_938029845.1. Lineage (GTDB taxonomy): Bacteria > Bacteroidota > Bacteroidia > Flavobacteriales > Flavobacteriaceae > Capnocytophaga. The sequence goes on along the minus strand of NZ_CALHGG010000169.1, from coordinate 434 downwards.
CATTGTTTGTAGTTCTCTCATATACATATTCAACTGCATTTGTCCTTGTTTCATAGCCCTTGGATTATATGGTTTTAATTCATATATTGTAGAATTTGGAACGTCTAAAAAGTCTATTCTTTTACCACTTGGTAATCTATACTCTTTAAACATTTGTTTTGCAGGATTATGTAAGTTAGTTTTATATGCTTTATGTATTTGTTGACCAAGTGCTAAATTTGATTTAGTATATTGTTGTGCTGCTGTTTCAGCTCTTACAATACTTGCTCCCATACTAACTTCTCTTAGAGCATAAGAATATTCAAAAGAAGCTGTATTAATGAACCCTAATAAAGCCTAATTAGTTGTCTTAGAAGTTCCGTTGAGGTTCCTCATATTGGCAAATTCACAATTTACACTGCGCCCCATAAGCATTTGCACAGGGGTATAAAGGT
>NZ_CALHGG010000168.1 GCF_938029845.1 uncultured Capnocytophaga sp. | reverse complement strand
AGGTTATATCATTATTTTTTTGTAAATTTGCAACTACAAATAAAGTTATATTATGAATTTACACGAATATCAAGGAAAGGAAATCCTCTCAGGTTTCGGAGTACGCGTACAACGTGGAGTTGTAGCCACTACCGCTGAGGAGGCTGTTAAGGCCGCTGAAAAACTAACTCAAGATACAGGTACCCAATGGTATGTAGTGAAAGCACAGATCCATGCAGGGGGACGCGGTAAGGGCGGCGGTGTAAAGCTAGCTAAGAACTTGGATCAGGTTAAAGAAATCTCTTCTCAGATTATTGGCATGAACCTAGTAACACCTCAGACTCCTAAAGAGGGTAAGAAAGTACATCAAGTACTTATCGCTGAGGACGTTTTCTACCCTGGTGAGAGCGAACCTAAGGAATATTATATGTCCATATTGCTCAATCGTGCCAAAGGAAAGAATATGATTATGTATTCTACTGAAGGGGGTATGGATATAGAGGCGGTAGCAGAAAAGACCCCTCACCTTATCTTCACTGAGGAGATAGACCCAGAATTGGGATTGCTTCCTTTCCAAGCAAGAAATGTGGCTTTTAACTTAGGATTGGAAGGCGAAGCCTTTAAGGAAATGGTCAAGTTTGTAACTTCCCTATACAAGGCTTATATCGCTTCCGATGCAAATCTTTTTGAAATAAACCCTGTCTTAAAGACTTCTGATAACAAAATACTTGCTGTAGATGCTAAAGTAACTATTGATGATAATGCACTCTATCGTCACAAAGATTATGCTGAGTTGCGTGATACACGTGAAGAGCGTCCTATCGAAGTAGAGGCTAAGGCTGCAGGTCTTAACTATGTGGATTTGGACGGAAACGTAGGTTGTATGGTTAATGGTGCAGGACTTGCTATGGCTACCATGGACCTTATCAAGCAAGCAGGAGGAGAACCTGCCAACTTCTTGGACGTAGGAGGTACTGCCGATGCAGCACGTGTGGAAACTGCTTTCCGTATAATCCTAAAAGACCCTAATGTGAAGGCTATTTTGGTGAATATCTTCGGAGGTATCGTACGTTGCGACCGTGTAGCTCAGGGTATTGTAGATGCTTATAAGAATATGGGAGCTGATATTAAGGTACCTATTATTGTACGTCTACAAGGAACCAATGCTGAGATTGCCAAAGAAATCATTGACAAATCTGGTCTTGCAGTACATTCTGCTATTCAGTTCCAAGAGGCAGCTGACAAAGTGAAAGAAGTATTGAAGTAAAATTACAATTTATAATTGGAAAGCCTTGCGTGTCAAGGCTTTCTTTTTAATATAATAGCTTATGTATAATTCTATTATCACAGGTACAGGATATTATGTGCCAGAGAATATAGTAACCAATGATGATCTCTCTAAGCTCATGGATACATCTGACGCATGGATACAAGAGCGAACAGGGATTCAGCAGCGACATTTTGCTACTCGAGGAAAGGATACAACTACCTCAATGGGAGTACGTGCTGCGCAAATGGCTATGGAGAAAGCCAAAATAAACAAAGAGGATATTGATTTTCTTATTTTTGCGACTCTTAGCCCTGACTATTATTTCCCAGGATGTGGTGTATTAGCTCAAAAGGAATTGGGACTTCATACGGTAGGTGCTTTGGATATTCGCAACCAATGTTCAGGCTTTATCTATGCACTATCCGTGGCTGATCAGTTTATCAAGACAGGGATGTATAAGAATGTCTTGGTAATAGCTTCCGAGATGCAGTCTCCAGCCTTAGACCTTACCACTCGTGGGCGTAATATGGCAGTACTTTTCGGAGATGGAGCAGGAGCAGCCGTACTTTCTCGCTCTGAGGACAACGGAAAGGGGATACTCTCCTCTCACCTACATAGCGAAGGAGCACATGCTGAAGAATTGGCTATTCTTACCCCTGGGGTAGGGAAGAAGTGGGTGACTGATCTTCTGAAGGAAAATGATCCAGAGGACACTTCTTATTTCCCTTATATGAATGGACAGTTTGTCTTTAAGAATGCTGTGGTGCGTTTCTCAGAAGTAATTATAGAGGGACTTAAGGCTAATAAGCTTACCGAAAGCGATATAAACCTATTCATACCTCACCAAGCGAACTTGCGTATCTCCCAGTTTATCCAACAGAAATTCAATCTTCCCGATGCCAAGGTGTTCAACAATATCCAGAAATACGGTAATACAACTGCCGCTTCCATAGCGATAGCTTTGGCTGAAGCCGTAGAACAAGACCGTATCAAGGAAAATGACATCATTCTCTTAGCTGCTTTTGGTAGTGGCTTCACTTGGGGAAGTGTAGTGATTAAGTGGTAAGGTTAGTTCACCTAGATCTAACATAGCATTGATTAGCCCTATATATCCAAAGGACGGTATGTCTTTTTGGAATATGGGGCATTCTTCTATTTTCCCCTCTTTCAATAACCGTTGCCGACAAGTACCATTGAGCAGAAAGGAGGTAGGGGTATACCACTTAACCCCGTCAGAGAATACGAGATTAGCATAGCTACTATCGGTGACCATTCCTTGTTTTATAAAGATGACTTCATCGGTAGGGGCTTCTTTCTTGAGACGGTTGAGTTGTTCTCTATCAGAGAATTTATAGGAATAATCTAAATCTCCTACATCTACACAACTTATTGACTTAATAGGAGTTATTTGGTAAGGAATAACTTCTAATGTATAATCATAGGCACTATATACAAAACGAATTTTGTATTTTCCTTTTTTGGGAAGGACTTGTTGGCTTAGAATATCTTCTAAAGAAAATACTTTTTCACTAGGGAAAAAGTGTGAAAAAGTATTCTTTAAGCGTTCTTGGTGGTATTCTATATGGAAAATATGACTATCCAATAGTTTGATAGTCTCGATAAACTTATTTTTCTGCATATTCTTAGTTAGGAATATATATTTTTTCTAATATTTCCTTGTATTCACTCTCAGGCTTGCTTTGAGCCGTGATTCCTGCACCACTTTTATAATAGAATTTTTCTCCTGTACGTTCAATGAATCGGATAAGCACACAAGTATCAAGAGACTGTCCATCGAAGATACCAGCAATTCCTGTATAATAACCTCTCTGGTAAGTTTCTGCTTCCTGAATGATTTCCATAGTTTTCTCTCTTGGTGCCCCACAGATAGAACCCGCAGGAAGGAGTTTGGACAAGATTTCTCCTAAGTGTTCCTGCCAATTGTTCTCAAGTGTTCCTATAATCTCTGAACTGGTTTGTAACAGATTCCCTGTGGACTTTTCTATGACATCTACATAACGAAACTTACTTACATGTATATCAGTGGCTACCTGCGCTAAATCCATAGAAAGTAGTGTGACTACTTTCTTATGTTCGTCTATCTCTTTCGGATTGTTTAGTAGTAGGGCTTCAGCATTGGGTATAGTGGCGCTGATAGTTCCCTTCATGGGATAGGTTTTGATTTTATTAGCCTCTATTTTTACAAAGATTTCAGGAGAAAAACATACCCATTCATCTTTGTAAAGAATTTTATATTTGGCTTTGGCATTCTGGTATATTTTTTCTAGAGAAACAGGTGCTATTTCAGTAGCAAAAGTAAGATTGATAAGCTCTGTATCCCCCTTTTTTAAGTGAGAGAATACTTTTTCGAAGGATTCCTCAAAAGTTTTATAAGGGATGGGATACTTTTCTATTGTAATAGGCTCACAGATAGGTGCTTTTTCTTCAGAAAAGGAAAAATGAATGTCCTTAGGCAATTCTGAGAGGGGAAATACTTGCCCTTGGGTTCCTTGATAATTGACAACAAAGAAGCAAGGAGTTCGTTTTTCTCCTAGTTGATTGAGCTTTTCAGCCCATTTGGGAAGTGTATTCATTAGCTTTTTTTCTCTTCGTTAAAGTAAATGAGGTAGTAGAACATGCCGCGTTCTTCATCCCAACCTTTTTCTACAAATTTTTCAGCGGATTCAGGATTAATGAAGTCCATACGGATTTGTACATTGGTATCAAGGTCTATGATATTTTTGATTTTCTTACGCATATCCGATACGGCTTTATTGACAATGGGGAAGGAAGAAACGTCCTCTATATAGTATTTCTTTCCCTTGGTCTCTTTGAAGTTGTGAAATTCGGGAATCAGATCCATATAACCCTCCTTAGGGCTTTGGTCTTCATCCTCCTCGTGGGCAGCATATTCCTTTTTGAATACCTTGTCACCCAATACTTCATTGAGGAAGTGGGTTTCCTCAAACTCGTCATTCTTGGCAAAGTGGTTTACCGCACGATTCATGAATAGGATTTCTTCTTGTTTTCCCTCGGTAGGAAGCACTACTTCCTTAGCGAAATCCTGACACATCTTGAGGTACTTTTTGGTAAAGAAAGCATCATCAGCAAGGACATCAATCCCCAAAAACTGTTCAGTCCAGTACTTGGTATCATAGCGATTGCTATCCACAGAAAGTATTTTGTATCCACCTTCTTCATTGACATTGAAGATAAGGCATCCCTTGTCCAATCTGTTGACATTTACGCCTTCTTCCAAGAGGATATCCAATTGGTTTTGTCCTTGTTCGAATTGGAGAAAATTCTGTTTCATCTCGGACTTGAAGATTCCAATAGCCTCCACCTTGGTATTGTCAAGGGTGATATGGGTGAGATAGGCTACATAGAGCTCGCCAGACTTGATATGAGGGTGATTGGATTGCTCATACAATAGCTGGGCAATACGTAGCGAATGGGTATGTATGGTAGAAGGATTTGCGAAAACTTCATAAGCTATGGCAAACATTTCATTGAACTCCAAGGAGGTTTCATTGACAAAGCGCATATAGTTCTCTTCCTTTTCTCTGAAGGGTTTTAGGAAATATTCCTTGAGCACGCTAGTAATTTGGTCATTCAGGGTATAAGGTTGCTGTGAGAGAAAAAGGTTTTCTCCCTTCTGCATATTCCCTACCTGATGTATGGAAAGGGACTCTATTTGAGTATTAAAGAGGTCAAGCATTTGTTTAGAGAGTTAAAATGGGCGCAAAGATAGAAAAAATTATTTTTGTAGCAATCGGTATCCCATATACCCCAAAGGCAGCGCCATGATGCCTAAGTAAAGGGCATTCTCAGCTATAAGCAGGGGCTGTAAGAAGGCGATAACAACGATTCCAAAGATAGCTCCACCTAAGTGAGCAGCATGTCCTATATTGTCTCCCTGACGAGGGTTGAGCATTTGGTATACAGAATAGCCAAAGTAGATAGCCCCAAAGAGCCAACCAGGCATAAAGTTAACCCTTAGTTGTGGCGTAAGTGCTATGGCAGCAAAGATGATACCTGAAACCCCTCCTGAGGCACCGATGGCAGAATAATAGGGCTGATGCCTATATATGTATAAGCAAAAAAGATTTCCTAAGATAATGGATCCCAAATAGATCAGCATAAATACCCCTGCTCCCATGCTTTCGATGATGATCTTGTGGAAGAAGAACAGAGAGATCATGTTGAATATCAGGTGTTCCCACCCAGCATGTAGAAAGCCAGAAGAGAGCAGTCGCAAGTAGTCTCCCTTTTGTACGGATCTTACATTGAACATATAGCGCCTAAAGAAATCCTGATGGTTGAAGCCATGATAACTGATTCCTATAGTGGCTATAAGAATGCTGTAGAAGAGAATGTCTGTAATCATGTTCTATTTAGGAATAATATTCGTCCTCACTGTAACCGTGATATTCATCAAACTCATCTTGGTCAAACTCAAAGTCGTTGAACTCCGAGTCGAACTCATCGAAATCTTCTGCCACGAAGTTCTTCTCTGGGGCATCTTCAGGAACAAAACCATGAGAGGTTAGGATATGGGGATAGGTAACCCCTTCTACTTCATGTCCTATTTCCTTTAGATCAACGAAGAAAGTCCACATATTGTAGAAGTCATATACATAGAGGAAGTGACGGTTATCCTCGTCCATCACTGATTCCAAGATGGTATCAGCCATTACAGGAGTATCTCCTTCAGTATCAAAGAGGCTGAACTCTTCTCCTTGGTTCCAGTCTTCATCACTCTTGTAGAAAGAGGCCATTTCTTCCCCATTGAAGCCAAAGGATTTTGAGATACATTTGTGAAAATCCTCCAAGCTGATATGGCTTTCCACTTCTATATCACGGAATACATCGGTATCCACGTCTAAAATTACTCTAAAACGATATATCATAATGAATGTTTTCTAAGATTCTTTGTTGTAAAAAGTGTTATACATGTCCTTGTATTTCTCAAGAATAATACGGCGCTTGAGTTTCAGGGTAGGGGTGAGGTGTCCTGCATCTATACTCCACTCATCAGGGGTAAGAGCAAATACTTTCACTTGCTCCCACTTACCTAATCGCTTATTGATACGCTCTATTTCTTGTTCTATACGCTCATATACACGCTTGTCCTTGGCAAGGGCTTCATTGCTCAAGGTTTCACTGACCCCATGTCGCTTGAGCCATTCACGAACAAAGGCAAAATTAGGCTGGATAAAGGCTGCTGGCATCTTTTCTCCTTCACCTACTACCATGGCTTGTTCTATAAAGCGAGATTGTTTGAGCTTGTTTTCTATATATTGAGGAGCAATGTACTTACCTCCAGAGGTCTTGAACATCTCTTTTTTGCGGTCGGTAATGGTTAGGAAGCCTTCCTCATCCAATACGCCTATATCTCCTGTATGGAAGAACCCATCTTGGTCAATGGCTGCATGAGTTTGCTCTTCATTTTTGTAATAACCTAGCATGACATTAGCCCCTTTGCAGAGAATTTCTCCATCTTCAGCTATTTTAACCTCAATATTATCAATAGGCTTCCCTATGGTACCCACTTTCCAGAGATGCCCTTTTTTGCAATTAACCGAGATCACAGGTGCCGTTTCTGTAAGACCATAGCCTTCCCAGATAGGAATGCCTGCGGCGGAGAATACCCTAACTAAGCGTGGTTGTAGTGCTGCACTTCCACAAATCATCTGCAACTGTCCGCCCAATGCCTTTTTCCATTTGGAGAAGATGAGTTTGCGGGCTACCTTGAGTTTCATGTCGTACCACCATCCATTTTTTCCATAGGGTTCATATCGGTATCCCAATCGTAATGCCCAGAAGAATAAGGTCTTAGCAATGCCAGAGAGTGCAATTCCCTTGCTGTAGATACTGTCAAATACCTTTTCAACCACACGAGGTACCACAGTAATGAGTCGAGGCTTTACTTCTCCTATATTAACAGCTACCTTTTCAAAGGATTCGGCAAAGTGCAAGCGAATACCATTATATTGGTATAGGTAAGTGAGCATCCTCTCAAAGATATGACATACAGGCAAGAAGCTCAGACAAACATCTCCTGCTTTTACAGGGACCCTCGAATGACAATTTTTGATATTACTCAAGATATTATCATGGGAGAGCATCACTCCCTTAGGTTTTCCAGTAGTACCCGAAGTATAGATAATAGTGGCCATATCTGTAGGCTGTATCTGTGCTTTAAGAGCTTCCACCTGTGGTTGGTTTTCAGTATCTTCCCCTTTGGAGAGGATTTCCTGCCAATCACGTACATTTGCAATGGAGTCAAAGGAAAATATCTCTTCTAAAGTAGGCACTTCTGAGGTGATACTTGAGACCTTATCCCATAAGTCCTTATCCGAAACAAAGCAATATTTTATTTCTGCATGGTTAAAAATGTATATATAATCTTCTTTAGGTATGGTAGGGTAGATAGGTACATTGTGTGCGCCAATCTGCATGATCGCCATATCTAAGATGTGCCACTCAGTACGATTGTTGGAGGAGACCATAGCAATCTTGTCCTTAGGTTTTACTCCCAAGCGTAACAAAGCACGGCTTACTTGGTTGATCCTCTCCACATACTCCTTGGAAGAGAGAGGAACCCATTTTTCATTATATTTTGTAACTAATGCGTTTTCAATAGGATACTTTTCTAATTGATAAGCCGGAATATCAAACAAACGAGTTACGTCTTTCATTTAAATCTAATTTTTAGTGCATCTATTCTTGTGGCAAAGTTACAAAAAATAATTATTAATTGTTAATGCTTACTCATTAATTGATAAAGTTTGTTGTAAGTAATTCATTTACAAGTAGGTAAAAGAAAGGAGAAGAGGGGAAAAGGAGAAATATGAATAGTGAGTTTATACATCATAGCTCAAATATAGATAATTAACCATTGTTCTATTTTTGTTGAAAAATAAAATTTCTATTCTACAAGGCAGAGAGAAGAATCATGAAAGAGCCTAATATCAGTTCTTTAGCTTTTTGCTTTTATGGATTTTTGTCTTAGGAAAGATATCGGAAGAACCTCAAGGAGGAGGGGAGTATTTTCCTTATCAAAAAAAGCATGTATTTTTGCGTCAGATTTCAAGTGTGTATTGTAAAAATCTAAATGCTTAAAAATTAAAGATATGGAAAATATTTCTCCACAAACTATTGAATCTGTAGTGATGCCACGTCCGATTTCTTCCCTTGAGAAGGGCAGGATCCCTCCCCAAAATTTGGAACTGGAGGAGGCTGTTCTCGGTGGCATGCTCGTAGATAAGCGTGGGGTAGATGAGGTGATTGATATTCTTTCCGATGAGGCTTTTTATGTGCCTGCTCACCAGAAGATATATGCAGCTATTGATAAGTTATTCAAGGAATCAAAGCCTATAGATATGCTGACCGTTCGTGAGCAATTGCTTAAGGATGGAACTCTTAAGGAAGTAGGTGGGGCTGCTTATTTGGTACATCTGACAGAAAAAGTATCATCTTCCGCCCATATCGAATACTATGCACGTATTCTCATGCAGAAGTATATCCAGCGTAGGCTCATTAAGATGTCCAATGAAGTTATAGAAGAGGCGTATAATGATGAAACGGATGCTATGAACCTTTTGGATAGTGCAGAGGAGAAGCTATTTTCTATCTCTCAAGGGAATATTACTCGTACTTCAGAGTCTGCCTTTGACTTGGTTAAACAGGCGATCAAAAAGATAGAAGAATTACATAATAGGAAAGAGGAGTTCAGTGGGATTCCTTCGGGTTTTACTAAGGTAGATGAGCTTACAGCAGGTTGGCAACCTACCGATCTTATTATTGTGGCAGCACGTCCGGCGATGGGGAAAACAGCCTTTACCCTAAGTATGGCGCGTAATATTGCGGTAGATAGCAAGATTCCTGTGGCTTTCTTCTCTTTGGAGATGTCCTCCATTCAACTCATCACAAGGCTTATCTCTTCCGAGACGGGGATAAGTTCCGATAAGCTGCGTACAGGAAAGCTTACCGAGGAGGATTTTGAGCGCCTTACCTACAAGACACAGACCCTCTTGGAAGCCCCTTTGTATATAGATGATACGCCTTCACTTTCTATCTTTGACCTCAGAGCAAAGGCGCGCAAAATGGTCTCTCAGCATAAGGTGAAAATCATCTTTATAGATTACCTACAACTGATGACAGCCAATGCATCGGGTAAAGGGGTAGGAAATCGCGAGCAAGAGATTTCCACTATCTCTCGTAACCTTAAGGCTTTGGCAAAGGAATTAGACCTGCCTATTATTGCCCTTTCTCAGCTTTCACGTAATGTAGAAGGCCGTTTAGGTCACAAGCGTCCCCAACTCTCTGACTTGCGTGAGTCTGGAGCGATAGAGCAGGATGCTGATATTGTAACCTTCCTCTATCGTCCAGAGTATTATAAGCTGGATACATGGGACGATACAGAACAATCTTCCACAGCCAATCAGGCAGAGTTTATTGTCGCCAAGCACCGTAATGGGGGATTGGAGAATATTCGTTTACAGTTTATTAATGGGGTGTTTAGTAACTTAAGCCCCCTCTTTTCCGGCCAGTCGGCTAGTCAGGGAGGCGTACAATCTTTCTCATCCAAATTCAATGACCAAGAAGAGGAAAGCAAGCCAAGCGCTCCACTACCCAAAGGGGATGTTAATAATGCTTTTGGAGGAGGAAAGCCCGATACCTCTGATGTGCCTTTTTAATCTATTTGATAAGCCTTGCAATCTCTCGGAATTTCTCATGAGTGGAAGTCTTTAGTAGCGCAAATAAAGCGGCTTCTACGCTGATGATTTTCCCCTGTGCTTGCCGAATCATCTCAAGACCTATATTTTTATTTTCTAAAGTACGAGAGGAGACAGCATCGCTAGCTACAAAAACGTCATACCCTGCTTCTATCAAATCTACAGTGGTTTGGTAGATGCAGATGTGAGTTTCTATACCAATAAGTAGGACTTGCTTGCGCTTATTTTTCTTAACTTTCTCAACGAAAGCCTCTGTTCCATAAGCCGAGAAAGTGGCTTTGGCAATAGGAGATTCTCCTGAGAGGTGTTCGGCAATAAGTGGTGAGGTAGCTCCTAATTTTTCAGGTGTTTGTTCTACCCATACAATAGGAATATCCAATAGTTGGCAGCCTTGTACAAGGCTGCTACTTTGTTTTAGTACCTGCTCGGACTGATAGACGATTTGTGATAATTTTCCTTGAATATCAAGGATAACTAATTGAGTATCATTGATAGATAGCATATATTGGCTTTTTTAAATTAAACAGAACAAAGATAGTAAAAATAGCGCAAATAAGCCCTGATTATCTTTGAAAAAATAAAATTTGTTGAATAGTTGCTTATAACTCTAAAAAGTATTATCTTTGCACACCAAAAGTAAGGGTTATTATCTCTTTTGAAGAAATGGAAGAATGGATTGAAAAAATAGAGAGGTTACTTCCTCTGGTACAGGAATATGTACTTTCTTTAGAAGAGAAAAACAAGGAATTGATGCTTCAAGTAGAGGAGCTAACAGGTCAGTTGCAAGAGATAACACAACTGAGTCAGCAGCAAGAGCAGAAGTATCAAGCACTGAAGGTAACCCAAGCTCTTTTAGGCAGTGATGAAACTAAAACGGAAGCCAAGCTCAAAATAGGTAGGCTCATTCGTGAAATAGAGCAATGTATTGTACAACTTTCACATGATAAGTAATATTCCAAGGAATGAGTGAAAAGCTACGAATTACCTTGAAAATAGCCGATAGGGTATATCCCCTAAAGATAGACCCTAATCAGGAAGAAGCCTATCGCCAAGCTGCGGAAAGGATTAACAAACAGATTACATATTTTGAGCAGAATTTTCCTGTGAAAGACCGCCAAGATTCCTTGGCTATGTGTGCCATTTCCTTGGCTACACCGCTCTTTCAGGAGAGCCTTGCTGATGAAAATCAAAAGGAGAAAAATATAGAAAGATTAGAAAAAATACATCAGACTTTAGTAGAAATCAGTAATAACAGATAAAGATTACTGCCTGCAAGAATAGTTTTTTTGGTAAACTCAACAGAAAATAATTCAGAAGAGTGAGTCAAATCACTAAAGCGTGCCGCTTTCACTTGGCGGATACTTGAAGGGTTTGGTAGCTCTAAAATATGCTTTTTAGGAGTTTATTCATATATCCTTCTTGCAGGCTTTTTTGTATAATTATATTTTATTTTATGGACGTAACAATGTTAGTAGTAGGTAGTGCCATTATTGGAATATTTGTAGGAGGCATCTTGGTGTGGTATTCTTTGAAAAAAAGACAAGAGAAATACGCTTTTAAGGTAGTCAAAGATGCCCAAGAGGAATCTCAGAATATTCTAAAACAGGCAAAAGTAGAAGCCGAAAACATTAAAAAAGAAAAAATCTACCAAGCAAAAGAAAAATTCTTAGAACTCAAGGCTGAGCATGAAAAACTTATCTTAGCCAAAGAGAAAAAAATCTCCGAAACAGAGAAACGTATTAAGGACAAAGAATCCTTAGTTTCCAACGAACTTGCCCAGAATAAGAAGCTCAACGAAGAGCTACTTCAGAAGACAGAGGAATGTAACTACCGTATGTCTCTTGTGGATAAGAAACAAGAGGAAGTGGATAAGCTACATAAGAGTCAGGTAAAACAATTAGAAGTTATCTCTGGACTGACTGCTGAAGAGGCCAAAACTCAACTAATAGACTCTCTTAAGAACGAAGCTAAGACCGATGCAATGGCGTATATACAGACCACTATTGAGGAGGCTAAGCTCACTGCTCGTCAAGAGGCACGAAAGATTATTATCAATACTATACAACGTATAGGAACTGAAGAGGCAATAGACAATTGTGTCTCTGTATTCAACCTCGAATCCGATGATGTGAAAGGGCGTATTATAGGTCGCGAAGGACGTAATATCCGTGCCTTGGAGGCGGCAACAGGGGTAGAAATCATTGTGGATGATACACCAGAGGCAATTATCCTTTCCTGCTTTGATTCTGTACGTAGGGAGATAGCACGTCTCTCCTTGCATAAGTTGGTAACCGATGGACGTATCCACCCTGCACGTATTGAGGAAGTAGTGGAAAAAACGACCAAACAAGTAGAAGATGAAATTGCCGAGATAGGTAAGCGCACCATCATAGATTTGGGTATCCATGGTCTCCACCCAGAACTTATCAAGGCTGTAGGTCGTATGAAATACCGTTCTTCTTACGGGCAAAACCTCTTGCAACACTCTCGTGAAGTAGCACGCCTTTGTGGGTTAATGGCCGCTGAATTGGGACTGAATGTCAAATTGGCTAAGCGTGCAGGACTCTTACATGATATAGGTAAAGTACCTGAGACAGATACCGAGACACCACACGCACTCCTCGGTATGGAATGGGCGCAAAAATATGGTGAAAAGCCTGAAGTATGCAATGCAATTGGGGCGCACCATGACGAAATAGAAATGACTTCTCTACTCTCTCCTATAGTACAAGTATGCGATGCTATTTCAGGGGCAAGGCCTGGAGCACGTCGACAAGTATTGGATTCCTATATCCAACGACTTAAGGAATTGGAAGATACTGCCTTCTCCTTCCAAGGAGTGAAAAAAGCTTATGCTATACAAGCCGGTCGTGAGCTACGCGTAATTGTAGAAAGTGAAAAGGTATCTGACGAAAAAGCCGCAGAACTTTCCTTTAATCTTTCTCAAAAGATACAGACCGATATGACTTACCCTGGACAGGTAAAAGTAACGGTTATTCGTGAAACAAGAGCGGTAAATATAGCTAAGTAGTTGTTAGTGGCTATTTTTAAAGAAAAATATTTCTAAAAATGTATTTTATTTAGAATAGAAGTTGTATCTTTGCACCGCAAATAATTAGAAAGTGAAGTCTCTTTATTATCTTTTGTTTTTGTGTTTGGTAGCTTGTTCTCAAGTAGTTCCTACTCCTAAAAAACTATTGTCAGAAGGAGAGATGGAACAAGTATTCTATGACTTAGCAATACTGAATGCAGCCAAAAGTATAGATGCGTCTTTCTATGAGAAGCAGGGAGCAGATATTTCTTCTCTTATCTATGAGAAATATGGAATAGATAGCCTGCTATTGGCTCAGAATATATCTTATTACGCTTCTAACCCTGAAAAATGTAGGCATATACTCTCCCAAGTGGATGCAAGGCTGAAGCTGGAAGATAGCCTATTGCGAAAACAACAAACTCCTATATTACCACCTGTGGGAGAACAACCATTGGATTCTTTAGAATAGTATTTTATGGAATGGACATTGGTTACAGCTTCGCACAAAGATTGGATTTCCTTAATATTTGTTCTAATATTAGGGGTTATGGCTTTCATAAAGGCTTATCATGCTTTTCGCTTTAGGGAGTTTTTGAATTTGCTTACCAATAACAAGTATATTATTATATTTAACAAGCGAGAACGTAGTGGAGTTTTCTTTACTACTTCACTATTGGTTGTGCAATGGGCGATTTTGAGTATTGCCATATGGAGGATAATAAGTTTTTTTCGTTTAGAAATTTCTTTCTATGCAGTACCTGAGCAGTATCTAATAATGATAGGAGTGGCTCTTTTCATATTGCTCAAGATAGCTTTTCAGCGATTGATTAGCTATGTGTTTGATATGGATACTTTTTCACGCTCCTACCTTTTTGTACGCTTGAGTTATTCCAATTATGCAGCTTTGATTTTGGTTTTGTTGCTTTTTGTGAATATCTATGCAATGGAGCTTAATATATATATGTTTGCTTTTTCATTAATTGTATTCTTGTATATACAAGTACTTGGCTTGGTATCATTTGCAAAATTGTACAAGAGTCAATTAGGGGCATATTGGTATTATTTTGTTTTATACCTTTGTGCTTTTGAGATAGCTCCCTATATTTTCATTAACTGGATAATATCTAATCAATAAATAAGAAGACTATGAAAGTCAAAACAATCTTGGTTTCCCAACCAGAGCAATCAGAAAATTCACCTTACCACCAAATCATAGAAAAATACAAAGTGAAAATTGATTTTCGTCCTTTTACAGAAGTACAAGGGGTAACAGGGAAGGATCTAAGAGCTCAAAAGATTGAACTTCAGAACCATACAGCTATTATTCTTACCAGCAAGAACGCTGTGGATCATTTCTTCAGAGTAGCTGAAGAGATGCGTTTCAAAGTGCCTGATACTATGCGTTATTTTTGCCTTTCAGAAGCAATTGCTTTTTATCTGCAAAAATATATAACTTATAGAAAAAGGAAGATATATGTAGGGAAGAAAGATTTTGCCGATTTGCTTCCTTTCTTGAAAAAACATAAGGAAGAAAAATTCTTTTTCCCAACCTCTGAGGTACTTAGTCCTGTCATAGAGAAATCATTGGACGATTTGAAACTCAACTGGAAACGAGGTATCTTGTTTAAAACAGCTCATGCCGATATTTCCGATTTGAAAGATGTAAAGTACGATGTAATTGCTTTTTTTAGCCCCGCAGGAGTAGAATCTTTGTTTAAGAACTTTTCTGACTTTAAGCAAGGTACTACACGTATAGCTGTTTTCGGAGCTTCTACCTTGAAATCGGCTGAGGAGGCTGGCCTTAAGATAGATATCCAAGCTCCTTTGCCAGATACACCATCTATGACAATGGCGTTGGACAAATACTTGGAAAAAGCCAATAAAAGATAATAAAAGGGTGCATAAGTGCACCCTTTTATGCTAATTATGAGAAAGGATAGAAGGCATCTTCTATATGTTCTAAGTGGTATTCTGTACTGTTTTTTACAATAGAAATAATATCAAAACGCACTTCCAAATCTAGGTTGTGTGTTGTGATATAGTGGTTGGCAGCTTTGGCTAAAAGCTGTATCTTATGTGGATTGACAAAGGAATAAGGTTCACCATAATAGGCTGATTTTCTCGATTTCACCTCTACTATAACAAGTGTGTCTTGATATTGAGCAATGATGTCAATCTCAGCACTTTGCCAATAGTAATTGCGTTCTAGAATAGTATAACCTAAGCTCACTAAGTATTGTACTGCTTCCTCTTCGGATTGCTTTCCAAAATCATTATGTGCTGCCATAAGTATATTGTTAATTATCAATTGCTAATTGTCAATTCAAGTATATGTGGTATAGTCATACATGGTATTAATCATTAAAATAGTATTAACAATTAATAATTAACAATTGACAATTAACAAAGACGAATATTTCATGCAAAAAGCCTTGCAAGAGGCTGAAAAAGCCTTTGAAGCGGGCGAGGTGCCCGTAGGGGCTATTATTACTATAAATGAAAAGATTATTGCTAAGGCACATAACCTTACCGAAATGCTCCATGATGTTACAGCTCATGCTGAAATACAAGCGATTACTTCAGCAAGTGAATACCTTGGAGGTAAGTATCTCAAGGATTGTACACTCTATGTAACCCTTGAACCTTGTGTGATGTGTGCAGGCGCCCTCTATTGGAGCCAAATAGGTCGAATTGTCTATGGGGCTTCGGATACCAAGCGGGGGTATCACCTCTATGGCGATCTATTGCACCCACGTACTGAGGTTGTTCAGGGTGTTTTACAGGACGAATGTAGCCAATTGGTTAAGGCTTTCTTCCAGCAAAAGCGGCTCTAGTCTTCTCTTTCCTCTTTCTCGGCACGGGTATAGGCATTGATAATTTCCTTTACCAAGGGGTGTCTTACCACGTCCTTGTCATCTAACCATAAGGTACCTATTCCTTTAATATTTTTTATTATACGGAGTGCTTCAGAGAGTCCACTGGCAGTTTTTCGGGGTAGGTCTATCTGACCTGGGTCTCCTGTGATGATGAACTTAGCATTTTTCCCCATACGTGTGAGAAACATTTTCATCTGTACATAGGTAGTATTCTGAGCTTCGTCCAAAATAACAAAGGCATTGTCCAAAGTACGACCACGCATGAAGGCCAAGGGGGCAATCTGGATAGTACCATTCTCAATAAAGGAATTGAGTTTATCAAAGGGGATCATATCCATCAGCGCGTCATAGAGCGGTTGCATATAGGGATCAAGTTTGTCCTTGAGATCACCAGGGAGGAAACCGAGGTTTTCCCCTGCCTCCACGGCAGGACGAGTGAGGATAATACGTTTTACTTGCTTGTCCTTCAGAGCCCTTACAGCCAGAGCTACACTGGTGTAGGTCTTACCTGTACCCGCAGGGCCTATGGCAAATACCATATCATTCTTACCGATAAGGTCTAATAATTTCTGTTGGTTAGCTGTCTGAGCACGAATAATTTTTCCCTTTACACCATACACAATAAAGTCCTTATCCAATAGGGTAGAGGGAAGCAAGCCCGTATCTGAGAAGAGAATACGCTCTATACTATTTTTGTCCAGATGATTGTATTTCTCAAAATGCTGGGTGAGTTGACCCAATCGTTTTTCAAATTCGTCTAGAAGGGCATCTTCTCCGAATATATGTATTTCGTTACCACGGGCAACGATTTTTATTTTTGGGAAATAAGTCTTTAGCAGTTCAATAGTACTATTCTGTTCTCCGAAGAAAGCCTGCGGATTTACGTCTAAAACAAGGGTTCTTTGATTCAAAGTATGGGTATTATAATTTTAGGTCAAAAGTACGTATTTTTTTTGAAATAGGAGTGTCTTCGCTGAAAAATAATTGTTATTGCTTTATGGATATAAAAAAAAATCATACCTTTGCCCCTCGTTTCAGTGACTTAGTAATTGTAACACACATGAAAGATTTGAATAAAAGCAAAAATAATGAAACCGCAGTGGCTCAGCCTCTTTTGTTTAAGCGACAGAAACGGAATCGGTTATTTTTGTTTTTAACCTTTTTCCTTTTATTGATCATTACCCTTTATACTATATATACAGCCGAGACCTTTGTCCCTTTGCGAAACTATTTAGCTCAAGATAACTATTTGTTTTACTGGATGATATTGGCAGGCTGTGGAGCGGAGATTGTAGCTGGTTCTATGGGTATGGGCTATGGGGTCATCTGCGCAACTATTTTGTTGATGATGAATGTGGATCCACGTGCTATCAGTGGGAGTATTCATGCCTCGGAGACCATTACTTCAGCGGCAGGGAGCATCAGCCACTTTAAGCTCAAAAATATGGATAAGGAGTTGATAAAGAGACTCTTGGTGCCTGCTATTATAGGAACTATATTTGGGGCTTTATTGCTACTTTATCTAGGAGATGAGGGCAGCCGATGGGCTAAATTCACCAAGCCATTTATTGCGATTTATACCATTATCTTAGGGGTGAAGATTCTCTATAATGGTTTTCGAGGAAAGGTGATAAATAAGGAAGTCAAAATCGTACCTTTGGGGCTTTTTGCTGGTTTTGTAGATGCTTTCACAGGAGGGGGATGGGGGCCACTGGTTACTAGTGCCTTTATCAAGAATGGGCATACACCTCGCTATGTGATAGGGGTTTCTACTTTTACCAATTTTGCCATTACAGTAGTCAGTACTCTTATCTTTATCACAGTGCCAGAGGCTATTAACTGGCGTATTGCCTTGGGACTTATTATAGGCGGGGTGCTAACAGCGCCTGTATCTGCCTTGGTTACTTCCAAATTGCATACAAGGAAAATTTTCTTTATCATAGGTGCCCTTATTATCTTGATGGGGCTTGCCACCATTTACAAAGCTATTTTTTAAAAACATCTGTCTTATGGATATAACAAAATTAGAGAATGGGATTTACGCACAAATCCATACGGCTAAGGGAGATATACTCCTTCGCCTAACTTATGAGCAAACCCCCGCTACAGTGGGTAACTTTGTGGCTTTAGCGGAAGGGAAAATGAAGAATAATGCCAAGGAAATAGGAGTACCTTTCTATGATGGACTGAAGTTTCATCGTGTCATTGGCGACTTTATGATACAAGGGGGCTGTCCTTTAGGTACCGGAACAGGTACTCCTGGTTATCGCTTCGATGATGAGTTTCACCCCGATCTTAAGCATGACCGTGCAGGGATTCTTTCTATGGCCAACGCGGGACCTAATACCAACGGTAGTCAGTTCTTCATTACCCACCGAGCTACTCCTCACTTGGATAACAAGCATACTGTATTTGGCTATGTAATAGAAGGACAAAATGTGGTAGATACCATTGCTCAGAATGACAAAATAGAGTCTGTCAAGATTATCCGAGTAGGCAAAGAGGCTCAAGAGTGGGATGCGCTTGCTGCTTTTGAGAAGTTTAACGCTGAAAAACAACAACGTATAGAGGCTGAAAAGCGCAAACAACAGGAGGCTTTGGCTAAACTTACTGAGGGATTTGACAAAACAGCTTCAGGTCTTTTCTACAAGATTACAGAAAAAGGAAATGGAAAGAAGGCTAAAAAGGGCGACGATGTAGCAGTACATTACACAGGTATGCTCTTGGATGGTAAGGTGTTTGACTCCTCCTTATACCGTGGACAACCGCTTAATTTTACAGTGGGTATAGGTCAGGTGATAGAAGGTTGGGACGAAGGTATTCTCCTGCTCAATGAGGGAGATAAGGCACGCCTTGTAATTCCTTCCGATTTGGCTTATGGAGCCCAAGGCGCAGGGGGTGTAATTCCTCCTCATGCGACTCTTATCTTTGACGTAGAACTCGTCAGAATAAAATAAAAGGTAAAAGGTAAAAAATACGAATCAATAGTTAAAATATTATTTACTAACTTTCTAAGACGCAATTTATTGCGTCTCTACCCTAACGCTGGCTAAGACAATTCCTGATTAGCGTAGTCATCCGTAGAGACGCAATTTATTGCGTCTTAACGAATTAGATTATACAGATATTTTTAACTATTGATTCAAACTAAGAGTACATTCTTTACTTTTACCTTTTATCTTTTCACTTTATAGGGGGTATGCCAGTGCAAATCCTAGTATAATTACACCCAGTTTTTGGTAATTGAATTTGTGATTTTCGGAAGTTTCAAATAGGATTACAGAAGAGATATGTAGGAAAATACCAATGACGATTGCACTCATTTGAGGGTGATAGAGTACCAATTGGGGAACCGAGTTGGCCAAGAGGGCACCAAAAGGAGTCATTAGGGAGAAGAGAAAGAGGAAAATAAGTGTTTTCTTGGTGCCTATACCCGAATCCAAAAAGAAAATAGTCAGTACCATGGCAATAGGAAGATGATGGATAAAGATACCATATACCATATTGCTATGCGCGTGTAGAGGGAAGCCTTCTAAAATAGAGTGAATACTTAAGCTGATGAAAAGCCCCCAAGGAAATTGAGTTCTCAGTCCTTTGGCAGGGGAGTGGAAGTGACCATGTTCAGCACCATGAGAGAAAAACTCTAAGATAATCTGCAATAGAATTCCTATAATAATCCATATACCTATTGTTTTTCCTTTACCATGAGTATGTTCTTCAAGCAAATCAGTAGTAGGTAGGTGCAGGTCGTCCTCAAAGATAGCATGATATACCTCTGGAATAAGAGTAAATACTGTCATACCCATCAGAAATGCCCCACTGAAGGCCAAAAGCAACTTGATTCTACTTTTATTATTAGGTTTTACCCATAGAACAAAGCATACTCCTATGATAATGGATAGGAAAGGAAGTAGGTAATTTTTCATAGTCAAGGACTTAATAGGTAAGTATTTTTTAAGGGGCAAAGTTACTTCTTTTTTCTCAACAAAAAAAGCAGAAAAACAGGTAAAAATTCAACTAAAAATTGTATATTTGCAAGAAAAATCATCATGTATAAGCGTATTATTCGCCCCCTATTATTCCTTTTTGATCCAGAGAAGGTGCATCATTTTACTTTTTCTTGGCTTAAGTTTGTCAATCGGATTCCACTAGTTCCTGCCCTTCTAAGGGCGCGTTATCAGGTAAAGGATAAGCGATTGGAGAGAGAGGTATTCGGGATAAAGTTTCCTAATCCTATTGGCTTAGCTGCTGGTTTGGATAAGAATGCCCAGCTTTTTAAAGAACTTTCTTCCCTTGGCTTTGGTTTTATAGAGATAGGTACAGTAACGCCTAAGCCCCAGCCGGGGAATCCTCCGAAGCGTCTTTTTCGTTTGGTAGAGGACCAAGGGATCATCAACCGAATGGGCTTCAATAATGAAGGGGTAGAGGCTGTCATTGCACAACTTAAAAAGAACAAACATGTCATCATTGGAGGGAATATAGGGAAGAATAAATGGACAGAGAATGACAAAGCTCATGAGGATTATCTCTATTGCTTTGGACAATTAGCCCCTTATGTGGATTATTTTGTGGTAAATGTGAGTTCTCCCAATACACCTAATTTACGCTCTTTACAAGAAAAGGAACCATTACAAAAACTTCTGACCTTATTACAGGAGGCCAATGGAAAATTACCTAAATCCAAACCTATATTACTAAAAATAGCACCAGACCTTACGGATGAACAGTTATTGGATATTATAGATATCGTAAAACAAACTTCCATAGCAGGGGTAATTGCGACCAATACGACTATAAGTAGGGATGGATTGACTTCTCCTAAAAAAGTAGAGACAGGAGGTCTCAGTGGCAAACCTCTGACTAAGCGCTCTACCGAGGTGATACGCTTTTTGGCAGAGAAGAGCAATCATAGCTTCCCTATCATAGGGGTTGGTGGTATACACTCCGTAGAAGATGCTTTGGAAAAACTCCATGCAGGAGCTAGCTTAATACAGTTATTCACAGGATTTATCTACGAAGGTCCTGCACTGATCAAGCGAATAAACAAAGCCCTATTAAAAGATAAAAAGTAAAAAATAAAAAGTGAAGAGTGGATAGCCGCTCTTCACTTTTCGTTTTTCACTTTTCACTCCATCAGTGTTTGAAGTGTCGTATGCCTGTCATCACCATAGCCACTTGGTGGGTGTTGCAATATTCTATACTTAGGTTGTCTTTGATAGATCCACCAGGTTGTATGACACTGCGAATACCTTCATTATGAGCTATTTCTACACAGTCAGGGAAGGGGAAGAAAGCATCGCTAGCCATAACAGCTCCTTCTAAGGAGAACTTGAACTCTTTGGCTTTCTCAATGGCTTGTTTCAGTGCATCTACACGGCTGGTTTGTCCTGTTCCTGAGGCAAGAAGTTGTTTGTTTTTAGCCAGTACAATGGTATTGGATTTGGTGTGCTTACATATTTTAGAGGCAAAAAGCAAGTCTTCTAAGTCCTCTGCAGAAGGTTTTTTATCAGTAACATGCGAAATGTCAGAAAGAGCATCTGTTTTTAGGTCTTTGTCCTGCCATAGATAACCATTTAGGCAAGAACGAAGAGAGGTTTGGGGCAAGGAGGTTTCTTTTTGCACCAATAGAATGCGGTTTTTCTTGCTCTCAAGTAGTGTTAAGGCTTCATTTTCATAGGCAGGAGCAATTATCACCTCGCAGAACAGAGGGTTGATAGCCTCTGCAGTAGCTTTGTCAATAGGACGATTGGCGATAAGAATTCCTCCGAAAGCTGAAACAGGGTCACAAGAGAGGGCGGTATTATAAGCATCCAATAAGGTAGGGCGAGTAGCAATACCACAAGTGTTGTTATGCTTTAAGATAGCAAAGGTAGGAGCTTCCTGAGCAAATTCGCTCATAAGGTTTACCGCTGCATCTACATCTAAGAGGTTGTTATAGGAAAGCTCTTTGCCATGCAATTTGGTAAAAAGAGCATCAAAGTCTCCGAAGAATACCCCTTTTTGGTGAGGATTTTCTCCATAGCGGAGTACTTGTGCTTTATCTTCACTTACTCTGAGCAGTTGAGCCGAATGATCAGCATTGAAGTAGTTGAAAATAGCTGTATCATATCTTGAAGAAGTAGCAAAAGCATGTAGGGCAAACTGTTTCCTTTCTGTCAGGGTTGTTTCTCCTTTGCCTTCAGTAAGAACTTTTAGTAGGGCAGGGTAGTCTTCTTTGGAGGATACACATAGGGTGTCATTGAAATTCTTAGCAGCTGCACGGATAAGAGAGATACCCCCTATATCAATTTTTTCAATAATATCCTGTTCATTAGCTCCGTTGGCAACGGTTTCTTCAAAAGGATACAAATCTACGATAACAAGGTCTATCTGAGGAATATCATAGGTTTGCATCTGTTCTTGGTCAGAAGCATTACCTTGTCGGTTTAGGATACCTCCGAATATCTTAGGGTGTAGGGTTTTTACTCTTCCTCCAAGGATAGAGGGGTATTGGGTAATATCCTCTACCGCTACCACAGGGATATTGAGGGATTTGATAAAGGCTTCTGTACCTCCAGTGGAATACATAACAATACCTAAATCATTCATTTTCTGGATAATAGGCTCAAGACCGTCTTTGTTAAAGACAGAAACCAAAGCCGAATGGATGCGTTTTTTTTGTTCCATCACTTTAATGAGATTTGTTTGACAAAAGAGAGCACAAAAGTAATTATTTTTTGATAGAATAGCAAATTTTTTATTTGTAAATAAAAGAGATGTTTTGATAATTATCATATATTTTTTCAGTTAAAAAACTTTTTTAATCAAAGAAAAAAACGTAATATAGCCCTTGATTAGAGAAATGTAATTTTTATGGAAACAGAATACTATACCCCAGAAGAAAGCAAAGAAATAGCCAAAAGATATAAAGACCTTTTACGTGAAAGCTATCAGACCCTTAGTGAGGAGGATAAAAAACTCATTCGTAAGGCTTTTGATGTAGCAGTGGATGCCCATAAGGAACAGAGACGTAAGAGTGGAGAGCCTTATATCTTCCATCCCATAGCGGTGGCTAAGATTGTGGCTTATAATATAGGTCTCGATGCTGTCTCCATCGCTTCGGCATTGCTACACGATGTGGTGGAAGATACTCCTATTACTATAGAAGAGATTGCCCAGCAGTTCGGAGATACCATTGCAAAAATAGTCAAAGGACTTACCAAAATATCCAATCTTAGCCGTGATACCGATGTCTCTTTTCAAGCGGAGAATTTCCGTAAGATGCTCCTAACGCTCAACGATGATGTGCGTGTGATTCTTATAAAAATAGCTGACCGTTTGCACAATATGCAGACCATGGATGCTATGCCTACCTATAAGCAACAAAAAATAGCCTCGGAGACACTCTTTATCTATGCTCCCTTGGCTCACCGAATAGGCTTGTATAATATTAAGACTGAGTTGGAGGATTTGGGACTCAAATACACCGAGCCTGACCAGTACTACGCTATTCTTAGCAAAATGGAAGAGTCCAAGGAGGAACAACTTCAGTATATCAAAGAGTTCTCCGATACGGTTAAGGCTGCCTTGGACAAGGAGAAAGTGGATTATTATATCAAGGGACGACCTAAGTCTATATACTCCATCTATAAAAAGATGGTAGCCAAGAAAATTCCTTTTGAGGAGGTGTATGACAAGTTTGCTATTCGTATTATTTACAAGAGTACCCCCGAGAATGAGAAGTTCTTGGCTTGGAAGATCTATTCTATAGTCACCGATTATTTCCGCCCGAACCCTACACGGCTTAGGGATTGGCTTTCCTCTCCTAAGAGTACAGGTTATGAGGCGCTACATATCACGGTAGTAGGACCTAAGAACAAATGGGTAGAGGTACAGATTCGCAGTGAACGCATGCACGAGATTGCGGAGAAAGGATATGCGGCACACTTCAAGTACAAACATGGACAACAGAATGAACGTGGTATAGAACAGTGGCTTAACCGCTTACAAGAGGTCTTGGAAGATAGCGAGGCCAATGCAGTGGAGTTTGTCCAAGAGTTCAAAATGAATCTCTATGCCGATGAGATATTTGTCTTTACTCCCAATGGAGAAATAAAATCCTTGCCCAAGGGGGCGACACCATTGGATTTTGCCTTTAGTATCCACACCGAAGTGGGAATGCACACTCGTGGGGCTAAGGTCAATGGGAAGCTCGTTCCACTAAACTATAAACTCAGAAGTGGAGAACAAGTGGAGATTATTACAGCCGAGAATGCTTCTCCCAATTCTAACTGGTTGGACTATGCTACTACTACTAGAGCTATTGCTAAAATAAAAGGAGCCCTGAAAGAAAATCGCAAGAAGGTAGCCGAGGAAGGAAAGGAAATACTAAGGAGAAAGCTCAA
The DNA here is from genome assembly GCF_938029845.1 of uncultured Capnocytophaga sp. GTDB lineage: Bacteria > Bacteroidota > Bacteroidia > Flavobacteriales > Flavobacteriaceae > Capnocytophaga. Next base: position 89,654 of record NZ_CALHGG010000168.1, on the reverse strand, counting down.
ACAACTCAAGGTAAATCTTGATGAAAAGGTTACCAATGATATGGTTACCTATTTCAAAACCAAGACCAGCCAAGATGTTTTTTACCAAATGGCTACAGGGGAAATTAATAACCAAATGCTCAAAAATTTTGTCTCTAGCAGAAGTACGGCTTCTTCTCTCTTTAATTTCTTTAGGAAGAAACCAGTAACTAATGTGGTAGCTGAAAAGGCGAAGGACTCCCATGACTATGATATGATTGTCTTTGGAAAGGACGAACAGGTGTTGGATTATAGTTTTTCCAAGTGTTGTACGCCTATTCCAGGGGATGATATCTTTGGTTATATAGCTGTCAATGGAGGAAGTATCAAGGTACATAAGAAGGATTGTCCCAATGCCCTCTCTATGTTCTCCAACTATGCTTATAGGATAATTCCCGCTAAGTGGGTCAAATCCACGGAACGAGAGTATGAGACTACGATCAAGATTATAGGAGTGGATAGGAAAGGTTTGGCTGCCGAAATTACCAATCACATCTCTCATAAGGGTATGGGAATGAATAATATACAACTCATGAGTAGGGGCGGTATCTTTGAAGGGGAGATTACTCTTTTGGTCTCCAATACCGAGGCATTGAACTCTCTTTTAGATAGCCTTAAAAAGATTAATGGGGTAGAGAAGGTATTTAGAGAATAACTTAAAAATCACAAGATATGGAAGAGAAAATTAATGTACACTGGAGCTGGTGGGTAAGGATTACAACCGTTGTAGTAACATTGGCTTTCTTAGGACTGCTCAATTATAGTCTGAACAAGTTCATGATTGATAGTGATGATTATGAGGCATTGTTAATCTCTGTAACCGTTTTTATCCTCTATGGAGTTTTTATGATCAATGCTCCTATTTCAGTGAGACTAACTACCCAATATTTTGAACTCAAGAAAATAGTGGGAAGTATAAGGATAGAGTATGCAGCTATTTCATATATAGGGCGCTATACGCCTACTCTTTCCGATATGAAGATGTTTAGTTCAGGAGGATTATGGGGTTTTGTAGGTGTGTTTCGTAATTCAGATATAGGTAGCTACAATGCTTTTATAGGAGATATGCAGCAGTCCTTTCTTATAAAAACAGTAGAAGGACGGGTATATGTCTTTAGTGTGGAGGATGTAGATAATCTAATAACTTCTATAGAACGAGTGATTAGATAAAAAAAGGGAAAGACTAATTAAGTCTTTCCCTTTTTTAGTTATAAAGATCTTTATTTACTGCGTTTGGCAGCTAAAATGATAGCATTGTAAGCATTCACTATCTTGCCAGATTTGCTGAGTTCAGAGAAAAGCATGCGTTTGGCTTCTTGTTCTTCACCTCGTCCTCCAACAAGTACTTCTTTCACTGTAGGTACTAAGCCCGATTCCATAAGGATTTGCTTTACTTCACGCGCTTTTAGAGTAGGGAAGTAGGCACGGATTAAGGCAGCAACTCCAGCTACTTCAGGTGCAGCCATGGAAGTTCCGTCCAAGAATTTGTATTTGTTCTCAGGAACAGTAGCGTATATTTGTACCCCTGGGGAGAACAAATCTACATTGTTCTTACCATAATTAGAAAAAGAAGCTACCAAATTCTCATTATACTCATAGTTAAGTGCTCCAATGGTAATCATTGTATCAGTGAATTCCTTTCCGTCAATATTATCATCAGGGAAAGTAAGCTGAGTATCTATATTTTTGGTGTCATTACCTGCTGCATTTACAATCAATACATCTTTCTCAGCTGCATATTTAAGAGCATCATATACCCATTCCTTATGTGGAGAAAACTCCTTACCGAAAGAGGTATTAATTACTTTGGCACCATTGTCAATAGCATAGCGTAAAGCAAGGGCTACATCCTTATCATATTCATCACCGTCAGGTACAGTACGTACTGGCATGATGCGTACATGGTCAGCCACCCCATCTATACCTATGTTGTTATGGCGTACAGCAGCGATGATACCTGCCACATGAGTTCCGTGCAAAGCACCTTCAGCAGTGGGTCCTATGACGTTGTTGTTCCCATATATCTTATCATTGATATCATCAGGATTATCATTGAGGACAGCTCTAGGGTTGAACTCCTTGTTAAGTCCATATTTGAGACGTTCCTCGTAGTGCTTAATTCCATCAGAGAGTTCCTCAAGAGTTTCTTTTACAGTTACATCGTTGCCTAATAGGTACTTCATACCGCGCACAGCACCTAATAGTTGTAGGGAAGAGGTATCTATCGTGTCTAAGTCTTCGGCAGTATATTCCTTTTTGCCTAAGTGTTTTTGGATAAGGGCATCACTCTGAGCGATTCTTTCCCTTATTTGGGAATAGAGTTCTATTTTTTCAGTAGCGTCTTTGAATTCTTTGTCGTATTTTTCCTCAGCTCTCTTATAATCAGGGTCATTGGTATTTCCCTTTTTGAGGATACGTACATATTCCAAGTTTTCTTGGTTGATTTCTCCTAAGAAGTTCCATCCATGTACGTCATCTACATAGCCGTTTTTATCATCGTCTATACCATTGTTAGGGATTTCTTTTGGATTTGTCCAGATGATAGATTTGAGGTCTTCGTGGTTGATATCCACACCAGAATCCACCACCCCTACAATTACGGTTTGGGCTTTTCTTCCTTTAAGAGCATTATAGGCTTTCTCGAGGGAGATACCGGGGTATCCTGTGGAGAGCAGGTCTCGGTGAGGCCAAGTCTTTAACTCATCTTTACCTGGGTTTTCTTTTTGGGTTGGAATGTTCTTTCCTTCCAATGTTTCCAAGGGCAAAGAGGCAATTTTGGAAGTTCCTCCGCAAGCAACTAAAATACTTGCAAAAGCCCCTATGGAAATAGGTTTGATTATATTCATAAATACATTTTTTAACGTCGCAAAAGTACTATTTTTTTTTGAAATATAGATGGTTTTATTAATTAAATGTTATTCCCCTATCCTTATTTAGTAAAGATAGGGGAATAATAGAAAAGAGGTTTTTTAGTATCCTTCGTTCTGAGTTACATGGCTTTGATCGCTATTGAGTTCGGACAGAGGGATAGGGTAGGCAAGGAGTCGGTTAGGTGCTATCTTGTTGTTGGTTGGGTTGGTAGCTCCTGTACGATCGTAGTAGGGGATAGGATCTCCCCAACGGAGCAAGTCCCAATAGCGGAGGCCTTCGCCTAAGAGTTCGCGTAATCTTTCCTTCTTCAGTTCCTCTAGATCAAGGGAGGTGGCTTCCTCCAATCCCCTTTGTGTTCTTAGCTGATTGTAGTAAGGTAGGGCATTGTCCTCTTCCCCCATCTGTAGATAAGCCTCTGTGAGATTGAGTAAGATCTCTTCATAGCGAACGAGTCTTATATTGGAGCGGGATTGTAGGTCTTGGAACTTGCCATTGAGCGCATATCCCTCATCGTCATCACCAGTGATAAGCCCTTTACGAACATCGTCTTCCTCATAGAGGCTACGGGCATAGGCGGTGGGTACAATGGTGAGAGAACCTCCACTATTAAGCATATACTCATAGGATTCGGTCCCAAGTGAGCCATTCACTCCCACAGCCAACTCGAAGATACTATTGGAGGGATTGGGCTTACCAAAGGAAGTTTCCAAGTCAGCGGCAGGGATTATGTTGTATTTGTTAGCAGTTATGATCTCTTGGGAAAGTGTTATGACCTTTTCCCAATTCTTTTTGTATAGATAAAAGCGTGATTGATAAGCTTTTACAGCTAGGGGGGAGAGGGTTGTCTTGTCGGAAGTATCAACCAAATCGTTCAAGGAGTTCCCTTCTAGGCTTGCTGCTTCTTGGAATAGAGAGATAGCTTGGTTCAGGTCACCTTCTATTTGAGCTTCTGTTTGGGCAAGAGTAGCACGGGTAGAAATGTTGTTAAGATTGTATTCCAAAGGAAGCGGAATACCTAAGGAGCCTCCTGTATACTTCTGTCCATAGAGTCGAAGTAGGTCAAAGAAAGCAATCCCACGGATAGCATAGGCCTGTGCCTTGAGCTTCTTTATCTCAGCACTTATCTCAGTGGTGTTTGGGCTTTTTTTCCAAGAGAGTTTCCCCTCAGGTGTACCTATGACAAAGTTGGCATGAGCGACCACTCTATAGGCAGCTTCCCAAGTACTTTTAGAAAAGAGATCACTGGCATCCTGAGTATAGTTAGTCTGACCACTAAAAAAATCTGAAGCCATGTTGTTATAAGCCTCATCGGAGCGTATCTCCCCATAGGTTAAGTAGTTGCTGCCTAAATAATCTCTGTTTCGCATTTTGGCATAGGTGCCATTGACAAAGGCGCTGAGTTCTTCGACTGACTCAAGGGGTGCCATGGGTTTGGCTTGGTAGAACTGCGTTTCTGTAAAGTCCTTGCTACAAGAGCTAAGGGAGAGCCCTCCTATAAGGAAAAGGGTGGTGTATATATATCTTTTCATTTTTTATCTCTTTTATAAGTTAACATTTATCCCAAAACTATAGGTCTTTAGCATAGGAAGTGGGAAATAAAAATTTCCCAATTCGTTAGAAGAGTTGTCTCCTTTGTAATTTGGATCAAAATTATAAGTCCAAAGGTTGTTTCCTAACAGATAGAATTCTAATCCTTTGAGGTAAGTACCAGCTAAGAACTCAGGCTTTAGGCTGTAGGAAAGTCTCAGGGATTGTAGTTGGATATAATCTGCCTTGTATAGGTAGCGGGTAGATGCACTATTAGCGTTCTTATTGCCCTGTCCCAGTATAGGCTTAGGGTCTCTTGCAGCTCGGTGCTGGGGTGTCCAGTAATTGCCTCTTTGGGAGCGATATCCAGGGTAGTTGAGCAGTGAAGCTCCATCGCTATTAACATCAGGGGCAGGGATATCCCTGATTTTATTTCCTCCAGAATATACAAAGTCAAAGGCAAGGGTAAAGTTCTTATAAGATAGTTCAGAATCTACTCCTCCATAGTAAGTAGGGAATAAATTTCCTTGTACAGCATATTGGGCAAGAGTGTAATCATTGGTAGTAGCCCCGTCTTGTCCGTTGAGATACCATAAAGGTTCCCCATTCTGGGGATCTACTCCAGCCCATTTTTTTAGATAGAAGGCATTGGCAGGTTCTCCTTCACGCATGATATTATCATCAGAGATGACATCTTTGTTTTTGTAGAGTTGGGTAACTTTGTTCTCTAAGGTAGTGAAGTTAGCTCCTAAGTTCCAGCGGAAGCCCTCCCCTTCGTTGTCAATAAGCTGAGTACGGAAGGAAAGTTCTACTCCTTGATTAACCATTTTTCCTATATTTCTATAGACACCGACAGAGGAAGGTCCTTGAGAGCTGGGAAGAGGTACTTCAAAGATCATATCAGCCGTAGTCTTATGGAAGTAAGCAGCCGATAAGGTAAGGCGATCCTCCCAAAAGCCTAAGTCCAATCCTATATTGAAAGGATAGAGAACCTCCCAGCGGAGATCTCGGTTTTCTACGCCTTCCAAGCTACCTCCTACTTTATCATTGTAGTTTTGCAAATAGGAGAGGGTGGCATAGGGGAGTACCTCCACCATATTACCTACACTACCATAGGAGGTAGATAACTTGAGTTGGGAGAGCTTGCCCCAGTTCTTAACAGCATCTAATTGGGCGAAATCCACTCCAACTCCTACAGAGCCAAAGTACCCTGTCTTATTATCTTCCCAGAAGTGAGATACACGATCTTGGCGACCAGAGAGGTCTAATAGGAAGAACTTATCATAATCATAGTGAGCCATTAGGGCATATCCTTCACGGGAGCTGACCTCCTTGGTGCCTTCTATCTTACTGGGTTTGATAAAGTTCGATAAGGTGGTAAGACCACTGGGACCTACTTGGCTGGCTTTGGCAGAGAGGCTTTTGGTTTCTGTTCGGTAAGCCTCTTGGATGAGGTCTAATTCAAAATTATGTTTCTCCTTATATTGAAAATTATAGGAGAGGATATTCTGTATATTGAAGCTGAAGTAGCGTTCCACATTGGCTTGAGTAGTGCCTCCATAGCTGTATCCGTCCCCATGGATAGGGCTGTTATATATATCCTCCATGATATCAATATATTCAGGAGCGAAGACAAACTTATAGGTAAGCTTGTCCCAAAGCTTATAGTCGGCCTGGAAGTTACCAAAGGCTCGAGCGGTCTGCACCTGCACATAGTTGTATCTTAGGAGTGCGGCTGCGTTGAAATAGCCATTGGACAAAAGACCACTATCATTTCCCAAATTGAGACTTCCATTGGGAAGATAGGCGCGATCAGTAGGTTGTAGATAATAGAGTGCTAAGACAGGATTGCTGGGATATCCCCAGAAAGGTTTGGTAAGCATCTTTCCATAGGAAAGCTGCAAGTCGGTTGCCAAAGTAAGGCGATCACTAGCATGATAGGTGAAGCGGTTGGTATTGGTTACTCGCTGGAAGCCTGTTTGCTTAATAATCCCGTCAAGATTGTAATAGCCCAAGGAGGCATAATAGTCAAAGCGGTCATTTCCACCCGATACAGAACCATTTACCTTCTGCATAAGGGCTGTTGGGTTTTCTATTTCCTTGCGCCAGTCGGTGTTGATATGCCGCTTATTGTATATCCCTTGTATGGTTTTACCTAAACCATCACTAAAGCCCCCAGCGGCTAATTGAGCCAGAAGGGCTTCCTTGTTATGATTGGGGAAGAGCGAAGTTCCTTCTTCGGTGTTGAGATAAGCATCGTAGATCATATCGAGCCATTCCGAAGTAGAGAGGTTTTCTTCCCCCTTGACCGCACGGGAGACCATTCCTACCTCACTAGAGAAGCTGTACTTGGCTTCTCCCTTCTTACCGGCCTTGGTTGTAATGATCACTACCCCAGCTCCAGCATCTGCCCCATAGACAGCAGTGGAAACCGCATCCTTGAGTACGGTGATACTCTCTATATCCTCATCATTGAGATTGGCCAAGATGTTAGAGGATGCGACTCCCGAGAGTCCCTTGGCAAGTTCTCCTTGTTTGATACGTACCCCATCTACAATATAGATAGGTTCGGTACGTCCATTGATAGAAGCCACTCCACGTATACGTATATTGGCAGAACCACCCGGCTGTCCGGAATAGGAATTTCCTTGTACTCCCGCTATTTTCCCATTGAGGGCCTTGTCCACCGAGGCTACGTTACTATTGGAGAGCTTGTCAGTCTTACCCACTGATCCTGTTAGCTCTTTTACAGCGCGTTTTTGCCCAAAACCGACAAAGACCAGTTCGTCTATTTCCTTAATGTCCAATTGCAAGGCTACATCGAGCTTTTGGGTCTGTGAGGTAACCTTGTGACTTTGTGTTTTGTATCCGATGGAAGAAAATTCCAAAATATCTCCCAACTGTACTTTAAGGGAGTAGGAACCATTGACATCGGTAGCGATTCCATGAGTAGTACCTTTGACAATGATAGATACCCCCAGCATGGGACTCATGTTCTCATCCTTTACCACTCCAGAGACAGTACACTCTTGAGCAAGGGTTATGCCTAACACACCTAAAAATAAGAGTGTTAGTAACAAATTTTTAAATTTCATGTATTGGTTTTTTAGAAAATTTTGCAAAGATACAAATTTTTCAAAAGATGACAATTATCTTTTATTAAGTTTAACTATAAATAATAAGCAATTGATTATAATAGACTTTTTGAACTTTCTGATATTGAGTATTTTAGATTTTCTATTCCAAATATACTTTAATTATTCTGCAAAATAAAAGAATAATACTTGTATTGTACTTATGTTAATTCATTACGTAATAATAGATGTATTTTATTTATTTATTGTATCTTTGCAAAATAAAAGATTGTAAAGATTCTAATGAACAAACGTATATATAATATTGTATTTGATACCCATACAGTTGCAGGGATTGTTATTTCTGTGGCCTTGTATATTATCTTCTTTGCCGGTACGCTTTCTTTTCTTCGTGAAGAAATCGAGGTATGGGAGCAAAATACACCTATCATAGAAAGTTCCTTCGGAACGACTGATTTTGATAAGCTATTGAAGGAATTGGAAAAAGAGATATCACTTTATTCACAAAATATTTCACTGATCCCCAATGGGAAAACACGGCTTATAGTGGTAGAACTCTCAAAAGATAAGCCCATAGAGGAGGTAAAAAAACAAGAAGCGGAAGAGGTAGAAACTGATTATTTTACGATAGACCCTACTACAGGACAAATAACGAACTATGAGGATGATTATTCCTTAGGAGTGTTCTTCTATCAATTACACTTTTTTGATCCCTTCAACCTATTTGGGTATTCTCGCTTGTTAGTAGGCTTGGTTACCTTCTTTTTTCTTTTTACCCTTATCACAGGACTTATCATTCATTGGGATAAGATTGTACAGAATTTTTATGTATTTAGGCCTAAGAATGCTTGGAAGAACATTTGGACAGAAGCCCATACAGTCTTAGGTTTAATAGGTCTACCTTATCAACTAATGTATGCTATTACAGGAGCTTTCTTTATTACAGGAAGTCTCTTGTTCGTAGAGCCTGCACAACAGCTTGTCTATGGAGGGGATCAAAAGAAGATTGACGCCCTATACGAACATAAGGATGAGATAAGAACAACATTTCTTAATAGACCCTTACAGACAGATTTTTCAGTGAATGAATGGGTAGAAAAAGCAAAGAGGCTTTTTCCTAATACTTCTGTAAAGGAGATCAATCTCACTCACTATGGGGATGAGAGTATGTTGATCAAGGTGGTAGCCGCCCCTATTTTTTCTAAGAACTTTACAGGTAGCTATTCGGTGGTCTATCAGGTATCAGATGAAAAGATACTGCAGCAACAAACAGCCCAAACAGTCTCATATTCCGATGCCTTATTCGATATCATGAAGCACCTACATTTTGGTGATTATGGAGGTTATGGGGTTAAACTCATGTATATGCTATTAGGTTTTTTAGGCTGTGTTGTGATCCTCTCAGGGGTACTCATTTGGTTGGTAGCTCGTGATAAGAAAAATATATCGGAACACAAGCGCAAACAAAACCGATGGGTGGCCAATGTATATCTGTCTCTATGTCTTTCTATGCTACCAGCTACAGCTTTTGTTTTTTTGATTATTAAGCTATTAGGAGGATTTATGCTAGATAAGCAGCTATGGATATATAGCTTATTCTTCGGCTCATGGGGAGTACTTTCCTTATTCTTTATACTAAGGCGTAATAACTTCGTAACCAACCGATATACACTCCTTTTGAGCGGACTATGGGGTATGCTCATTCCTATAGCAGATGGTTTGGTAACAGGGAACTGGCTATGGAATTCTGCACTAAAAGGAGAAACGGCTATTTTTGTGGTCAATCTCTTTTGGCTCTTAGTAAGTATTATTACTCTTTGGGTATTTTTCAAATTAAAGAAACAATGATAACATCCCTTCTCTTTTTGGAAGCTTATGCCTTTTATATACTCTATAGCACCTCCCAGCGGGCGGAACTAACCCTAAAGGATAAGTGTCAAAAGTACTTCCATACCCACCAAAGATCTGCCCAATATATGGGCAGTGGCTTGCTACTGCTGCTTCTTATAAGCTATATAACCCTATGGGGCGTGGCTGGTGCCCTTGCTTGGCTTGCAGCACTAATGGCTATGGGGAGTCTTATTGTACTATTGCTTCCGATGCGTTTGTTTTTTACTTACTACATCATAGCTATCTTCTCAGGAATGTTATTGATAGAATTATATTTTACCTATGCCAGCAAATAAAAAATATCTGAACCCATCAAGCCTTGATAAGCTCTTAAAAATAACAGGAGGATTCTTCTTAGGCTATAGTATCGTATTACTTCTTATACTCTTATCAGCCTATTATTGGAATGAAGTAGTGATTTGGGATACCTTTAGCTTTGTTGGGGTTATATTATGGGTAGGATTATTCCTGGTAGCCTTTCTTATGAAAAAGGGTTGGCAAGTATGGTTGATCTATGGGGGTATAAGCCTACTACTATGGGGAATTTATTTATTAATATCAGTTTTTAATCTTTCTTAAATCCATGAAAACCAAAGAGATAATACAAAAAACCCTTTCTTTTTTGCAGCAGGAAAAGGTAATACTTTACCCTACAGATACTATATGGGGCTTGGGCTGTGATGCTTTCTCACAGAAGGGAATACAGCGTATACAACAAATTAAGCAAAGACCTTTGGCAAAGAGCTTTATCCTGCTTGTCGCCTCAAGGGAAATGCTGGAACATTATGTAGAGATACCTTCTAAGATCTCTACTTTTTTGGCTCAGCAACAGCGCCCTACCTCAGTGATATATACAGAGGTGTATGACAAACGCCTTCCCATAGCCGAAGACAATTCCTTGGCTTTCCGTGTGGTACAAGATGATTTCTGCAAACAGCTTATAGAGGCTTTGGGGAGACCTTTGATCTCTACTTCAGCTAATATAAGCGGACAGCCAAGTCCTACCACTTTTGAACAGATAGATTCAAGAATCCAGCAGGCAGTGGATTTTGTAGTGCCCTATCATCAAGGAAAACAACAAAATGCCTTGGCTTCACAATTAGTAAAGTTACAAGAGGGACAAGTGGTATATATAAGGAAATAAGAAAAATAAATTTTCAGAAAAAGACGGATTATTTAAAAAAAAGAACTATATTTGCACCACTTAAAATATCTATTTTCCATGAAGAGAGACCAACAAATTTTTGATCTTATCCAACAAGAAAACGAAAGACAGCTCAGAGGTATAGAACTTATAGCCTCAGAGAACTTTGTAAGCCCTGAGGTAATGGAAGCCGCAGGCTCCGTTCTTACCAATAAGTATGCTGAAGGCTACCCTGGAAAGCGCTATTATGGAGGTTGCCAAATAGTGGATCAGGTAGAGCAATTGGCCATAGACAGAGCCAAAGCTCTTTTTGGTGCAGCATATGTGAATGTACAACCCCACAGCGGTTCGCAGGCCAACGCTTCTGTATATGCGGCTTGCCTTGCTCCAGGGGATAAAATATTAGGTTTTGACCTCTCTCATGGAGGACACTTAACTCATGGAGCAGCAGTGAACTTCTCTGGAAAACTATTTCAGCCTGTATTCTACGGAGTAGAGAAAGAAACAGGTCTGTTAAACTATGACAAAATAGCTGAAATAGCCCAGAAAGAAAAACCTAAGATGATTATAGCAGGTTACTCTGCTTATTCAAGGAATATTGATTTCAAGAGATTTAGAGAAATAGCCGATAGCGTGGGGGCTTTCCTTATGGCCGACATAGCACACCCAGCAGGTCTTATTGCAAAAGGCCTTCTCAATGATCCTATTCCTCATTGCCACTTTGTAACCACTACCACTCACAAGACCCTTCGTGGGCCAAGAGGAGGTATGATTATGATGGGCAAAGACTTTGAAAATCCTTTTGGTCTTAAGACTCCTAAGGGAGAAATAAGAATGATGTCTTCCCTAATAGACTTATCTGTATTCCCAGGAAACCAAGGAGGGCCTTTGGAACACATTATCGCAGCTAAGGCGGTATCTTTTGGAGAAGCGCTCTCTGATGAGTTCTTGCACTATGCTATTCAGGTTCAAAAGAATGCGAAAAAATTAGCACAACTCTTAGTAGAAAAGAACTATAACATTGTCTCAGGAGGAACCGATAACCACTTGATGCTTATTGATCTTAGAAATAAGAACATCAGTGGAAAGGAAGCAGAAGCAGCCCTTGTAAAAGCTGATATTACTGCAAATAAGAACATGGTACCTTTTGATGATAAGAGTCCTTTTGTAACTAGTGGTATCCGCTTAGGTACAGCAGCGATTACTACACGAGGTCTCAAAGAAGCTGATATGGAAGTGGTTGCCAACTATATAGATGAGGTAATCAATCACGCCAAGGATGAAAAAGTCTTAGAGGCTGTTGCTCAAAAGGTAAACAAATTCATGCAAGATAGACCACTCTTTAATTACTAGAGACAAGTGACAAATGACAAGTGCTTTATAATTAGTCACTTGTCATTTGTTATTAGTTACTAGTTACTAATAGTAGTCATGGGTCACTTGTCATTAGTCATTATAAAAAAGTTTGCTTGTTTGAAAAAAAAGGTGTACCTTTGCACTCGCAAATGAAAGTTTGTTCGGGATGTAGCGCAGTTGGTAGCGTTCACGTATGGGGTGCGTGAGGTCGCTGGTTCGAGTCCAGTCATCCCGACTATTTTTTAATCTACTTTATAACGAATGTTCCACAGATACATAAAAATAGCTATAGCAGTGCTTATCTTTGCATTTGCTATTTATCAATTCACTTTAGGAAATATTGGTAATGGGATATTTCTCATCCTTCTTTCTGCTATTCCTGTATTATTTTTCTTTAGAAATGAATTTTTGCTCTTGGCTTTCTTAAGGCTACGCAAGCAAGATATGATAGGCACTAAAAAGTGGCTTGATCGCATCAAGAATCCTGAAACAGCACTTATCCCTAAGCAAAGAGGCTATTACAATTATTTGTATGGAATAATCTCTTCTCAGACCAATCTTACTCAAGCGGAAAAATACTTCAAGACTGCTCTGAAATATGGACTTAATATGAGTTATGATGAGGCTATGGCGAGATTGAGTTTGGCAGGAATATCTATGCAAAAAAGACGTAAGAGAGAAGCTCAAGAGTATCTTGCACAAGCTAAGAAATTAGATAAACAAAATATGCTCAAGGATCAAATCCGAATGATGCAAGAGCAACTTAAAAGAATATAATATTTTTTCTAATTCTATCCTAACCCAAATTATATGAAAAAAGTTATTATAACCACCCTCTTATTTCTATTTATATTCCCTTTGTGTACTTTTGGACAAGCAGCGCCATTTTCAGTACAAAAAACAGGAGAAAAAGGAAATCCTATTTTATTTATTCCAGGGCTTGCCTGCTCAGCAGAAGTGTGGCAAGATACCATTAAGGAGTTTAGTCCTAATCATATCTGCTACCTCTTTACTATGGCAGGATTTGCAGGGGTTACTCCAGTGAAAGATCCAAGTTTGGAGAATTGGGCAGAAACTATCATTTCTTATATCAAAAAGGAAAAAATCAAGCAGCCTATTATTGTTGGGCACAGTTTGGGGGGAATGCTTGCTATGAAAATAGCAGCAAAAGAACCTAAACTACTTCAGAAAATAGTAGTGGTAGATGCGTTACCTGCGCTTGCAGCTCTCTCCAATAGTGATTTTAAAGTGGATCCCAATAAGGATTGTTCTCCTATAATTAAAGAGTTTGTGGATATGTCAAAGGAAAAAATTGAGCAAACACAAAGGTCATCTATGGTTTATTATACTGAAAATAAAGAGAAAATTCCTCAAATAGTACAATGGAGTGTAGATTCAGACAGGGAAACTATCGCAAAAATGGTCTGTGAATTATCTAATACAGATCTTAGGGAGGAGATACAACAGATACAAGTGCCTACTTTAGTCTTATTAGAGTCTGTTTTTAGCTTTTCCAAAAATAAGATAGAACAACAATACGCAAAGTTACCTAAAAAGGAACTTAAATATGCAAATAAGGGACTCCATTTTGTTATGTATGACGATTATGATTGGTATATACAACAACTAAAAGAGTTTATTCAATAAAAAGTAAGTGAACAATACACTGAAGAAGAGGCTGTCGACGAAAGACAGCCTCTTTTTTGTAGCATCTACTCTTGGAAATACTTTGATTTGGTCAGTATAAAAAGGTTTTCATCCTGAACTCCTATAAGTTCATGCTCTACATTAGCAGGGATATTATAGGTATCTAAAGCCTTAAGTAGTACTTCTTCTCCATTGATCAAAAAGCGAACTTCTCCTTTGACCATCACAAGAAAAGCAGGAACATCGGTAGTGTGCTTTCTAAGAACAGCACCTTTACCTAAAGCAACGGCTACTTGTTTTACTCCTTCACCACTCTTTATCACTAATGCAGTATGCTTGTCAGTACGATAGGTGAGCATATCCATAAGATTCTCTTTTTGTAGAGACTTGAGGAAAGCAACTCCTTTTCCATTTACTGCCTGAATGTTGTGCTTGGCAAGGAGTTTTTTAGCTGCTTCAGAGCGTTTGCCACTCCTACAGAAGACAATAATATTGGTTTTTCCTTGGAACTGAGAAAGTTCCTTCTCTATCTTTTCCAAAGGAATATTTACAGCACGTGCAGCGCTTCCTTGGTCAAATTCCTTTTCAGAACGTACATCTACTAAGAAAGCATCTTTCTCATTGACAAGGGTAGCAAGGGATTTCTCTTGTGCTAAGGCTATCCCTGAAAGGGAGAGTGTTAGCAGTGAGAGGAGTTTTTTTATTTTCATAGGGTAAAAATTAAATAAGGTTATTTTTCTCTTAGTTTCTTCTCCCAATTCCAAGCCGAAAGCAGTGCATCTTCGAGGGATTGCTTAGCCTTCCACTGTAATTCTCGGTTTGCTTTTTGGGTATCAGCATAGGCAGCAATGACATCTCCTGCACGACGACCTACAATTTTGTAAGGGAGGGATTGCCCGCTTACTTTTTCAAAGGCCTTGATAACCTCCAAGACAGAACTTCCCTTACCTGTACCTACGTTGAACACCTCATAATTTCCTTGTATCTTCCCCTCAAGAATATACTCAAGGGCAGCTAAGTGTGCTTCCGCTAGATCAACCACATGGATATAATCTCGGATACAAGTACCATCGGGGGTAGGGTAGTCGTCTCCATATACAGAGAGGGATTCACGCAAACCAATGGCGGTTTGGGTAATGTAAGGAATCAAGTTTTGAGGAACTCCATTAGGTAACTCCCCAATAAGGGCAGACTCATGGGCTCCAATAGGGTTGAAATAGCGTAGGGAAATAGCCTTGATATTAGGTGCTACGGCACAAGTATCACGGATGATTTCTTCATTGATCTGCTTAGTATTTCCATAAGGGCTTTCAGCTTGCTTGAAAGGGGCATCTTCGGTTACAGGGAGCTTGTCAGCTTGTCCATATACAGTACAAGAAGAACTGAAGATGAAAGCTGTATTTTCTCTTTTTTGAAGTTCTTGGAGGATATAGATAAGAGAAGCAATGTTGTTTTCATAGTACAAAAGTGGTTTTTCTACACTTTCGCCTACTGCCTTGGAGGCAGCAAAATGAATCACTCCATCAATATGGGGATAACGGCGGAAGAAGTCTTGTACTTTTTCCTTTTCTCTGAGGTCTATTTGCTCAAAAATAGGTGCTTTTCCTGTGATTTTGGCAATTCTGTCTTTCACTTCAATAGAAGCGTTGGACAAATTGTCAATGATAATCACCTGATGGCCTGCTTGTTGTAGGGCAACTGTGGTATGAGAGCCAATAAAGCCCAAACCTCCTGTTACTAAAATGGTTGCCATATTCTTAATTTATTAGATATTATTTTATTGTGAAATGATATGTACGTCTCTTTGAGGGAAAGGTATTTCAATACCTTCCTTATCAAAGGTTAATTTTATCTGTTCTATGAGGTAAAAGTGAGTATCCCAATAGTGTTCTGTCTTTGACCATACACGTACGGTGAAGTTTACAGAACTATCCGCCAATTCATTTACATAAACCACGGGAGCAGGATCTTGAAGCGCAGTAGGGCAACTTTTGATAAGTGAATAGAGAATTTCCTTTGCTTTTTTGAGATCTGAACCATAGCCAATACCAACAATAATATTATCTCGGCGGGTTGTATTTTGAGAATAATTAATGATATTATCTGAGAACAACGGTCCATTAGGGATAATGACACGTTCGTTTCCAAACTTGATAAGGGTAGTATAGAACATACCTATACGCTCCACTGTGCCTATATGTCCCTTGGCTTCAATAGAATCACCTATACGGAAAGGCTTGAGTATTAGGAGCATGATACCTCCCGCAAAATTGGATAGCGATCCCTGCAAAGCCAAGCCTATGGCAACACCTGCAGC
Source organism: uncultured Capnocytophaga sp. (assembly GCF_938029845.1). Taxonomy (GTDB): domain Bacteria; phylum Bacteroidota; class Bacteroidia; order Flavobacteriales; family Flavobacteriaceae; genus Capnocytophaga. The sequence continues at coordinate 73,789 of NZ_CALHGG010000168.1, read as the reverse complement.
AGCTAAAGCACCTAAGAAAGAGGAAACAGGTACCCCTACCTTTTGAATAACTGTCAAAAAGAGGATGATATAGAGTACCCAGCGTAGTAACTCATTGACAAAATTCTGAATGGTAATATCTACTGAACGCGCGATCATCAAGCGTCTTACGAATTTTCGGATAAATCGACATATCCATACCCCTACAAAAAGGACAATAATAGCTCCTATTATACTGGGTAAGAAACCGATAATTTTGTCCATGAATTTTCCAAAAAAGGACTGAAAATCATTTAGATATACATCTTTTTGTTCCATAGTGTAAAGTAATAAATTAAGAGACAAAAATAAGGATTATAATTGTACCTAACAAATATAATCCCTATTTTTTACGTTAATGTAGTATAAAAATCAAGTATGGCTATTCCATGGTTTTGAAAAAGTCGGTAAACTTATCAGAGATGGTCTTTATGATAGTTTTCTTTTCGGTCTTCTGTTCTTCCTCTTTTGCCTTTTCTGGTTCTTGTTGTTCAGCTACAGGAAGAACAACAGGCTCGGGGATGATAGGAGCTGCTTCTTCCTCTGCCTCTACATGTGGGATAGCATCTTGTACAGAGGCATCACTCAGTTGGGAGAAGTCAATACGCTGTCCCTCACTGTGTTCGCGCTCAATACCGTCCAATAGGAGTCCAATGGCTGTTGCATAGATTGGTGAAGAGAGTTCGGTAGGGGTATTACTCGCCAAGTGTTCGTTGGGGTGACCAATACGTGTAGGTAGCCCTGTGAGGTATTCTACTAGCTGAGGGAGATCCTTCAGTTCGCTACCCCCTCCTGTAAGTACAATCCCTGCAATGAGTTTTTTGCGAGGTTGATCATAGCCATAGTTTTTGATTTCATTGAAAATCGCTTCAATGATTTCTTCCATACGGCAGCGGATAATGCGCGCTAAGTTGGTGACTTGTATTTCTTGAGGCTCACGTCCTTTGAACATTTGGATATTAATAACCTCATTCTCTTTAGTATATTCAGGCCATGCAGAGCCAAAACGGATTTTGAGTTGTTCCGCTTGTTTGTCAAAGACTCCACAGCCTTCCCTAATATCTTTATCAATAATATTTCCACCGAAAGGAACCACTGCTGTATAGCGGATATAACCTTCCTTGAAGATAGCAAGGTCAGTGGTACCCCCTCCGATATCTACCAAAGCAACTCCTGCTTCTTTTTCCTCCTCGCTCAAAACAGAAGCAGAAGAAGCAATAGGTTCCAAGGTAAGTCCTTTTAGCGCAATACCCGCCTTGGTTACACAACGCTGTATATTCTTGATAGGGGCTACTTGACCAGTTACAATATGGAAAGTACCCTCCAAACGTGCGCCTACCATTCCGATAGGATCATGTATATCTTCTTGGTTATCAACCTTATATTCTTGGGGGAGTATATGAATCACTTCTTCACCTGGGTATCGATTCTTGCTGCTCATCACACATTGGCAGAGACTTTCTAAGTCCTTAACGGTGATAATCTCATCGGCATTCTCGCGAGTGATATAGTCAGATGCCTCATTACTCTTGATATGTTGTCCAGCAATTCCTACATAAGCCTCGGAGATGACCACCCCAGCCTTGGCTTGTGCTTGTGCTACTGCTTGTTCTATAGAATCAATAGTTTTTCCTATATTTCCCACCATACCACGGAAAATACCTTGACTCTTAGCCTTTCCATAGCCTAAGATTTCCAATTTGCCATACTGATTCTCACATCCAATGATCGCCACAATCTTAGTAGTACCTATGTCAATACCAGCAAAGTATTTTCTTTGATTCATTTTATTTTCTGTTTTCATTTCTAAATAATATCAAATCTGTTATTTTGTGCGTTTTTTAATTCTTTTATGAATATTTTTAATTCCTTACTGATTTTCATGTTCAGTGAAATGCTCTGCTCTATGGCAGACAACCTGATTGTTATATTGTAAATCTACTCTTGTATATTTCTCTAAGAAATGATCCTTATCTGCTTTTTTGTAAAATGCTTTTAAGTTGTTGAACTTCAGTTGGATATCGTCAGCTTTTCCCAAGCAAATTAAGAAATCAGCTCCTCGAAGTCGTGTATAAAAAGCTCCCTTATTGGCGGTCAATTCTATGATATTCTCTTTTAGAAAAGGATCTGTATAGATGTGCTTTAGGATTAGGTGAGCATCCTCCCATAGCTTTTCACTAACACCCCGTACAATAGGTACACGCGCTGAAGTAGCTTTCGAAAGAGGCATCTGTTTGCCTTGCATATCCATATAATAGAATTGGTTATTGGCGATAATTCTTGCTATGGGTTCACGCTGCTTAACAACTACCTTCAGTATACCGTCAATAGTGAGATAAATATCTGCATTTTCTACCATGGGATCAGCGTCTAGTTTTTTTTCCAACAAATTTATTTTCAGCTCTTTAAGAGAGTATTCTTCGGCATTCTTGGCAGAAAATAGCAAGTTTTCAATGGCATCATTAGTGATATATTGCACCTTGTCAAGCGGCGCCTCACGATTGATGATTATTTTCTGTACTTTGCGAATATTATTTCGGTGGTTAGCAAAAGACTGGAATAATATTGGTAAGAGAACAATACAACTGATTTTGAGGATAATAAATAATTGCGCTTTTTTATTATTCATCAGTGAAATAATATATAATCGGTAGGGCAAAGATAGTAATAAATGCACTGAGAATAATCATATAAAGAGGTATTTTTATTAACAAATGGAGGATGTATTTTTTTTAGAAAAAATTCACTATTTAGGTATTCATATTTTTTTTATCTTTGCAACCATATTATTTATAATTATATGAAATTTCCGCAACCTTATACTTTAGAGCAAATAGCTACCATTATCAATTGTCCCTTTGTAGGGGATAGTACTTTTCCTGTACTGGGAATGAATGAGATACATGTGGTAGAACAGGGCGATATTGTCTTCGTGGATCACCCTAAGTACTATGACAAAGCCTTGCAGTCTAAAGCAACTATAGTGCTGATAAATAAGGAAGTACCTTGTCCAGAGGGCAAAGCGCTTCTTATCTCAGATGACCCCTTTAGGGATTTCAATAAGCTCACCCAATTCTTCAAACCTTTTGAAAAGGCGGTTGCACAAGTATCCCCAACGGCGAAGATAGGCAAACATACTGTTATACAACCTGGTGCTTTTGTAGGAAACCATGTAGAGATAGGCGACCACTGTCTCATTCATGCCAATGTGACTATATATGATGGCTGCAAGATAGGAAATCATGTAACGATACATGCAGGTACCACCCTCGGTGCGGATGCTTTCTATTATAAAAAACGTCCTGAAGGTTTTGACAAACTCCTCTCAGGGGGGCGCGTAGTGATAGAAGATTATGTGGACTTGGGTGCCCTCTGTACGATAGACCGAGGCGTAACAGGCGATACAACTATTAAGCGAGGCACCAAGATAGACAACCATGTACATATAGGTCATGATACGGTAGTGGGGCAGGAGTGTCTGATTGCTTCCCAAGTAGGTATAGCAGGCTGTGTGGTGATTGAGGATAGGGTTACCCTATGGGGACAAGTGGGAATCACCAGTGGGGTTACCATAGGTGAAAAAGCAGTAATTCTCGCCCAAAGTGGTGTGACGAAATCACTCGAAGGCAACCAAACTTATTTTGGTTCCCCTGCTGAAGAAGCTCGTAAGAAATACAAGGAATTGGCTTCGGTGAGAAGTCTTGCTGAAAAACGTTAGGAAATAACCAAGGAGGGAATGAAAAAAGTACTTATCATCACTTACTATTGGCCACCTGCGGGAGGACCTGGGGTACAGCGCTGGGTTAAGTTTGTCAAGTACCTACGTGATTTTGGGATAGAACCCATTATCTATACCCCTGAGAATCCTACCTATCCCATACTAGACCCCCATATAGCGGCCGATATCCCAGAAGATTTGACCCTCTTAAAAACTAAGATTTTTGAGCCTTATGCTTTGGCTTCACTCTTCTCTAAGGAGAAAACCCAAAAGATAAGTGCAGGTATTATTCCCACCAAAAAACCTTCCTTACTTGATAAGCTCCTACTCTGGATACGGGGCAACCTCTTTATCCCCGATGCACGGGTACTATGGGTACGCCCCTCTGTAAAGTATTTATCAGAATACCTTACAGAGCACCCCATAGATACTATTATTACCACCGCACCCCCTCATAGCCTACACCTTATAGGGCTACGCCTCAAGGAAAAGTTTCCCTCTCTACGCTGGATAGCCGATTTCAGAGATCCATGGACTACCATAGGCTACCACTCCCAACTAAGACTCACTAGGCGTTCCGCGCGAAAACACCTAGCTATGGAGCGTACAGTCTTACAAACTGCCGATACCCTTATTGTAACCAGTCCTAGTACCCAAAGAGAGTTTCAAGCCAAGACCTCTCGCCCTATTGAGGTGATTACCAATGGCTATGATGATGACTTCCCTACACAAACCCCTTCGCTATCTCCTTACTTTTTGCTTTCCCATATAGGTTCCCTACTCTCCGAACGCAATCCCGAACCTCTTTGGCAGGTCTTAAGTGAGATGACAAAGGAACAGCCCGATTTTAGGAGAGACTTACGCCTCTGCTTAGCAGGGAAAGTAAGCGATGAGGTACTCACTAGTCTTCAGAAATGGCAGCTTACCGACTATCTAGACTTAAAAGGCTATATTTCCCATACTGAGGCTATTGCCTTGCAACGACAATCCCAACTTTTGCTCCTTCTGGAGATCAACCACCCCAAGACAGAAGGTATTATCCCAGGCAAGCTCTTTGAATATATGGCCTCCCAGCGACCTATACTCGCTTTGGGCTATAAGCAATGGGATGTAAAGGATATTATTGCACAAACCCAAACAGGGATTACTCTTTCCCTAACAGATACCCAAGCTATTAGAGAAGCTCTCACTCATTATTATACCCTCTATAAGTCCCAACAACTTCATACGCACCCTACTTCCCTTGAGACCTATCATAGGAAAAACCTTACTAAAAGACTTAGTGAAGTAATTTTAAGGGGGGAGCGCCTTGGTTAGTGTTAGGGTAGAAAAGCGATGTAAAGAAACTCCCCTTATAGAAGACCCAATCAAAGTATTTTCTTTGTACAAGTCTTCCTTAGCAGCTGAGTGCTGGTGGCAAACCTTACGGGGTTTGCTCGTATGGTTAGGACTTTTATCCTTCTTGACACAAGGGCGCTGGCGACAAACCTTACGGGGTTTGCTCGCAGGATAGGCGACTTTGTCATTAGGATGGTTCGGCTCTTGCCGAGAAGTCCTTAACTTTCTTTCCCTAGGAGAGGCGCTTACTAAGCAGGTACTGGTTGGAGCGTCTATATCTGGTTGGGCGGATTGCTCACCGGCTCCACTGTTGTGGGTTTTGCCCTTACAGGCAGACGTTGGTCTATCATCTGTTAAGCTAGTAGGTATTGTACTGATAGGCGTTGTTCTATCATATATAGCATGCTTAGCTGTTGCTTGTTTTTCACTATTCACTTTTCGTTTCTCACTTCTTTGCTTCCCTCCTTCTAAGCGTATAATGAGACGAATAGCCGCGATGCTTTGGCTAATGGTAGCCACTATGGTCTTCCTTGCTTTCTATCGGCTCACGACGAGCGTATGTCCAAAGTATTTCTAAAGCCTCTTCCATAACTTAAAAGTTTTCAGCAGTCAGTTTTCAGTCTATTGCGACTAATGGCTGGTGACTATTTGTGCTCTATGACTGACCACTGACGTATAAAAAGTGAATAGTGAAAAATTAAAAGTTTTCAGTAGTCAGAAGTCAGTTTTCAGTCTATTGCGACTAATGGCTGGTGACTATTTGTGCCCTATAACTGACCACTGACGTCTGAATACTGACCACTGATTGTGGTGCAAAGTTACGATATCACAAAGGGTAAAGTCAAGGAAAAAGCCTATGAGAAGTAAGAATTTATACAATAAAAAATAATGTTAAGTATTTAACAGTGGTCAGTGGGCAGAAGGCAGTAGACAGTGGTCAGCCTATTCTGATTAATTTCTGTTTCTTTAGAGCGTTAGTTGTGAGTTGTTTTCAAATTCGTAACTTTGTGATCTCAAACAACTAAGACACACGAGGAGGTTGGCGAGCTTATGTTGTGAGTTGCTTTCAAATTCGTAACTTTGTGACCTCAAACAACGCTTAAGAAATGGATTTTCCTTATTAAATTGTTGTGAGTTGCTTTCAAATTCGTAACTTTGTGACCTCAAACAACTTGGGATCGTCTAGGGATACCAGCACAAGGGTTGTGAGTTGCTTTCAAATTCGTAACTTTGTGACCTCGAACAACCAAATTTTTTTAACATGGCAAAATTACTACGTTGTGAGTTGCTTTCAAATTCGTAACTTTGTGACCTCAAACAACTTAGTGGTTAGTAATTCAAAATCAAAACTCAGTTGTGAGTTGCTTTCAAATTCGTAACTTTGTGACCTCAAACAACTGCAGCACTACTATTTAGTGCTTTTAGCTAGTTGTGAGTTGCTTTCAAATTCGTAACTTTGTGACCTCAAACAACCCTTATTAAGAGATAACAGAGCTGCTATGTTGTGAGTTGCTTTCAAATTCGTAACTTTGTGACCTCAAACAACCAGACATGAAGACATACCAAAATGGTACAGGTTGTGAGTTGCTTTCAAATTCGTAACTTTGTGACCTCAAACAACGCAGGGGGCAGAGTATGACAATGAAAGTAGTTGTGAGTTGCTTTCAAATTCGTAACTTTGTGACCTCAAACAACATGTTGTTTTTTTGGATATCAAGGAACTTAGTTGTGAGTTGCTTTCAAATTCGTAACTTTGTGACCTCAAACAACTCAATCACAAAGGGGGCATTGGTAAGACTAGTTGTGAGTTGCTTTCAAATTCGTAACTTTGTGACCTCAAACAACTACATAGTAAAAATTGAAAAAATATGAATAGTTGTGAGTTGCTTTCAAATTCGTAACTTTGTGACCTCAAACAACTTAGTGGTTAGTAATTCAAAATCAAAACTCAGTTGTGAGTTGCTTTCAAATTCGTAACTTTGTGACCCTCAAACAACTATAGAGTTTATCAAAGCGTATAAGGGTAGTTGTGAGTTGCTTTCAAATTCGTAACTTTGTGACCTCAAACAACTGAAGTCTGGGGAGGAATTAACGCAGAAAAGTTGTGAGTTGCTTTCAAATTCGTAACTTTGTGACCTCAAACAACTACGGATATATACGCGTGAGTACGGATAGGGTTGTGAGTTGCTTTCAAATTCGTAACTTTGTGACCTCAAACAACCTCTCCCCTGATGGCCTTTGGCAGGTCAATGTTGTGAGTTGCTTTCAAATTCGTAACTTTGTGACCTCAAACAACTGTACTGATATTAGGTATATCTTAAGTGTAGTTGTGAGTTGCTTTCAAATTCGTAACTTTGTGATCACAAACAACAATACATTTTCTTTCTACTAAGGAGCCTCTGTTGTGAGTTGCTTTCAAATTCGTAACTTTGTGATCACAAACAACTTTGAGCCTCACAGATGAACGCGACCCTGCGGTTGTGAGTTGCTTTCAAATTCGTAACTTTGTGATCACAAACAACACGCTGAGGAGCGACCTATCGAGGGCTGAGGTTGTGAGTTGCTTTCAAATTCGTAACTTTGTGATCACAAACAACCCTCTAAGAGGGTAGCCGTTTTATCATAGTGTTGTGAGTTGCTTTCAAATTCGTAACTTTGTGATCACAAACAACTATTATATATAGCACTTCCTCCTAACGTCGGTTGTGAGTTGCTTTCAAATTCGTAACTTTGTGATCACAAACAACCTATCTATAGTGTCAATACCATGCTGACCGGGTTGTGAGTTGCTTTCAAATTCGTAACTTTGTGATCACAAACAACAATGCTGTTAAACGATATAAGACGGCTTCCGTTGTGAGTTGCTTTCAAATTCGTAACTTTGTGATCACAAACAACGTCCCTCGTCTCTATGTATATGCACCTGCAGTTGTGAGTTGCTTTCAAATTCGTAACTTTGTGATCACAAACAACCGAACCAGGGGAAGAAGAAGTACAACAAAGGGTTGTGAGTTGCTTTCAAATTCGTAACTTTGTGATCACAAACAACAGGTTGCTCGATATACCATTGACATCTACGTTGTGAGTTGCTTTCAAATTCGTAACTTTGTGATCACAAACAACAGATAGACGGGCGGGTATATGACAATGCAGTTGTGAGTTGCTTTCAAATTCGTAACTTTGTGATCACAAACAACCTCTGCGGAGAGCTGCCCTGCGGACATAGTGTTGTGAGTTGCTTTCAAATTCGTAACTTTGTGATCACAAACAACTTTCCGTTGAGGGCTTGTATTTCCCTAAACTGTTGTGAGTTGCTTTCAAATTCGTAACTTTGTGATCACAAACAACATACAAAGAAGCCGTAATTGAAAGAGTTAAGTTGTGAGTTGCTTTCAAATTCGTAACTTTGTGATCACAAACAACTCATTATATAAACAGGAAGGATACTCCATAGTTGTGAGTTGCTTTCAAATTCGTAACTTTGTGATCACAAACAACTCTTCTATAAAAGCAGTAGCATTGTGGTGTGTTGTGAGTTGCTTTCAAATTCGTAACTTTGTGATCACAAACAACTTTTCCTTTTCTGTGGTATAATCAAATCTAGTTGTGAGTTGCTTTCAAATTCGTAACTTTGTGATCACAAACAACCCCCTTTCTTTTGCCCACTCTTGGATAAGTGTTGTGAGTTGCTTTCAAATTCGTAACTTTGTGATCACAAACAACGTTATCACAAAACAAAACTGTATATCTCATCGTTGTGAGTTGCTTTCAAATTCGTAACTTTGTGATCTCAAACAACGAAGCTCTGGATTCAATAACTCAATTGCTGTTGTGAGTTGCTTTCAAATTCGTAACTTTGTGACCTCAAACAACTTTCTACCCTTTGCGCTGGAGACGGAGCGTGTTGTGAGTTGCTTTCAAATTCGTAACTTTGTGACCTCAAACAACCCTGTTGGGTTATTGATGTTTCTGAACAGTGTTGTGAGTTGCTTTCAAATTCGTAACTTTGTGACCTCAAACAACTTATGCAGAAATTCAAACATCAATTCTAATGTTGTGAGTTGCTTTCAAATTCGTAACTTTGTAGATAGAAGTTACGAAAAGAGTGTAATTTATTGGAACTGAGCGTAGGTTAATTGCTCATGATAGTAATAGGTTACGATTTAGTTAGTTATCTACTGCATCATCCTTCTGCGCGTTGCGTAACCTTCAAAGAACTCTTCGTATGCAAAAGTAACAATAAAACGGGAGATTTTGAAATGAATCTCCCTAATTTTTTCTTCTCATACAAGTTTTTCCGTAAAAGCGGTTTTGTCCGTCGGCACACCATCGCCCAAAAGGATTTTGGTCGAACGTATGCCGACTACGCATAAGCGGAGAAAAGGGCTTTGCCTCACGCCTAAACAACAGTTTAGACTAATGATGCAAGGCCCATTTCTTTTGTGCTTATGCCAAAGAGGTGCTTTTACGGGTTTCTGACGATTTTTCTTTTTCCACTGTTCCTTTGAGCCGTAAGCGGAAAGCCGTGTCTGACCGCCCGATCCATAAATGGAACAAGCCGTCACACACGGCAGGCAAACCGGGAAGAATGATTTTATCCGTCCGACCGTACACGCTCGGCCAGACATATAAAATCATACTTCCTTGCCGGTGGTTTGCCCGGTTTCACGCCTCCGGCTATGTCCCTTTTCCTTTTGGCGTTTTCCCTTTTTTACGGATTTCTCTTTTGAAGTTTTCCTGTCCAATCTGCCTCCACTTCCGTTTACCTCCATTTTCGCGTCTTTCAGTGAGCCGCATCAGATAGTCATTTCCGTTCTGGGCGCAAAGGTAATTCCGGGATTGGACGGGAATGCAAGGTCAAGCCTCCTGTTTTCGGAAAAAATCTCCAGCCCTGCGGGTAGTATTTTTCCCGAAAAACCTTGCATTCCCTAATCCCTACCTTTTCAAGCACCCGAAACGAAAACGACCGATGCGACAGAAAGACGCATAAAAAAAATGTCGGATAAACGAGAGGCAGATAAGATAGTTTGAAACTCAACTCCCTCAGCTCTTGAATCCGCATTAAAAAACAAAAAAATCAAAAACAGCGAAGATATGACGGCAACGGCAAATTTCAGACAAATGGCGCAGTACATAGGGCTTGCGATATGCGGCTTGATGGTACGCACCGCCTTCGGGATGTTCGGCATCTTTTGGGGCATTATTAGAGAGATTGTAAACGGAGTGTTCCGAGTGGCGATAGGTGTAATCGTGGCTATCCTTTCCACTATTGCCTTCTTCGGCTTCATCCTTTGGTTATTCACCCTTTAACCCCTACTGACATGGCAAAGAGAAGCAGCAAAACGGCAGCGCAGCAGTGCAGATACTACGAGGTGGACAACATCTTCGTGTACATGGTGGAAACGTACATCAACGGCAACATATCCGTGTTCCGTGAACTCTACCGAGAACTGAACAAGGACGCACGGAGGGACTTTACAGACTTCCTTCTGAGCGAGGTAGAGCCGACCTATTGGAGAGAAATACTGAAACAGACAATCTAAAAAAGACAGCGATATGAAAGGAACAGAACATTTCAAGAGAACGATACAGATGTATCTGGAGCAGCGTGCAGCGGAAGATACGCTCTTTGCGAGGAACTACCGCAACCCTGCCAAGAACATAGACGATTGTGTCACCTACATTCTCAACTACGTGCAGCGGAGCGGTTGCAACGGCTTCACGGACGGGGAGATATTCGGGCAAGCCGTCCACTACTATGACGAGAACGAGATAGAGGTAGGCAAGCCCATTCAGTGCCAAGTGGCGGTGAACCACGTTGTGGAACTCACGGCAGAGGAAAAGGCGGAAGCACGGCAGAACGCAGTCCGCAGATACCAAGAGGAGGAACTCCGCAAGTTGCAGAACCGCAGCAAGCCGAGAACCGCCACCAAAGCGACCGCACAAGAAGTACAACAACCCAACCTATTCAATTTCTGATTATGAAACCGAGAACACCCATACAGCAGGAAGTCGCACGATTGAGCGAGCGACTGCCGAAATTGACCGCCACACAGAGGGCTTACGCTTTCCGCCATTGCTTCAAACATTACGCCATCAAGAGGGCGGACGGCACGAACATCTGCACCGAGTGCGGACATTCGTGGAGGAGTGAACACAACCTTGCGGACACCGTTTGCGGATGCACCTGCCCGCATTGCGGCATGGAGTTGGAAGCGTTGCGCACCCGAAAGAGCGTGTTCAGCGAGAACGAGTATTTCTGCATCATCACCACCTGCAAGCAGTACCAAGTGATACGCTTCTTCTTCGTCAAGTCCCAATACAAGGCAGGGCAGGCAGCCGGGTATTCCATTTATGAAGTGGTGCAAAGGTGGATTTCGCCCAAAGGCACAACCGTCACCATTGCCCGACTGCGTGGAATGTCCATACTTTACTACGACCTATGGGCGGAATACAGCGACATGGAGGTACGCAAGAACAACAAACTCCGTGCATACGATATAAACCCCGTCTGCACCTATCCCCGACAGCGTTTCATACCCGAACTGAAACGCAACGGCTTCAATGGCGAATACCACAACATACTGCCTTACGACCTTTTCACGGCTATCCTTTCCGACAGCCGAGCCGAAACGCTGTTGAAGGCAGGGCAATACCCCATGTTGCGCCACTATATCCGCAGTTCCTTTGACATAGAGAGGTATTGGGCATCCGTAAAGATATGTATCCGCAACGGCTACACCATTGCTGACGGCTCCATGTGGCGTGACACCATAGACCTCCTGCGGCATTTCGGCAAGGACACGAACAGCCCGAAGTACGTCTGTCCCTCCGACCTCAAAGCCGAACACGACAGACTTATGCACAAGCGCAACAAGGAGATAGAACGCAAGAAGTTGGAGGAACGCATCCGCCAAGCGAAGAAACACGAGAAGGCATACCGCAAACTCAAAGGCATATTCTTCGGCATCGCCTTCACGGACGGCACTTTGCAGGTGCGTGTGTTGGAGAGCGTTGCGGAGTTTGCAGCGGAAGGGACGGAACTGCACCATTGCGTGTTTTCCAACTCCTATTTCCTTGAAAAGAACTCTCTTATCCTATCCGCTACCATTGACGGCAAGCGCATAGAAACGGTGGAGGTTTCCTTGAAGACATTGGAAGTGGTGCAAAGTCGTGGCTTGCACAATTCCAATACCGAGTACCACGACCGCATTGTAAACCTTGTGAACAGCAACGTGAACCTTATCCGCCAGCGGATGGAAGCGGCATAGTATCAACCTATAATACCCAATAGTATGGAAGTAAAAATTGAAAGCATGGTTTGTCTGTGGGACGATAAAATCCCCACGATGTTCCTTGAATTTGTGAACCTCCTCACTCTTGCAACGAGTGAGGAGCAGTTAAGACGGAGTGTAAAGAACTTTGCCGAGAAGCACGGACTTGACAGGTTTTTCCTTTACGGCTTCGGTTCCCACCATTTCTACCTGCACCAACGCTACACGAGCGACCCCGAAATGGTGATGAAGAACAGAGTTTTGTCAGTACATTTTTAACCACCCTAAAATCAACGATTATGGCAACACGGATGACCATCAACGGAGTAAGCACCTGCACGGAAGCAGGTACGGAGAAATACGAGCGTTTCCAATTAGGTATCGGCAGACGCAAGCGGACACTTGTGCAGTACGACTACCGCCACCCCACAGACGGAGAGTTGTTCTCTTGTGTCAAACCCACATTGGACGAGTGCCGAGAAGCACGGGATGAGTGGCTCACGGCAAAGGAAGGAAAGGAGGACAGACGATGAACGCAGCCTATCAAACGCTGATAGTGAAGTTCAGTGAGCCTATCAAAGTATTGGACGGCATCTTTGACGATGCCGAAGCGTGGGGAGTTGATACCCTAAAAGGGTGGATAGACGACTACGAGAGCAGCAGGTTTACCGCCATCAACAGCCATACGGCAGTCATCACAAGCGAGTACAATATGGAGTGCCTGATGGAATGGTTGAAACGAAACACACCCATTGCCGAGATAACAGAATGTTAAACAAGTTGGCGGTGTCCGCACCGCCAACCTACAACCAAGAAAAGCATGATAGCGAAGACTATTTTACAGCAGATAGGCGGCAGACGCTTTGCCGCCATGACGGGAAGCAAGGACTTTATAGATATGGGTAACGGACTGCGCATGAGCCTTGCGAGGAACAAGACGAGTGCCAACCGCCTTGACATCATCTACGATGCCGGCTTAGACCTCTACAATATGCGTTTCTACCGCAGGACGTTCAGCAAAAAGACATTCGAGTGCAAGACGAAGGACATCGAAACACACGATGGCATATATTGCGATATGCTGGAAGAAATGTTCACGATGGTAACAGGACTCTACACCCATTTTTGAGTGGCGGCGGACAAAGCCGCCCTACTTTCTTTCGGTGAGCATGACGGCGGACAAAGAAAGTAGCAAAGAAACCGCTGTCCCAATCTACGATAGTATTCACAAAAACAAGTTTCAATCATGGAAGAAATCAGACAGAACGGAAAAATCATCCTGCACAGCGATGACGGAACAAGCATAAGGATGATTTTCAAAAACCTCACGGGCAGGATTTTTCAAGGTCAGGAATATGTGGAGTATATCCGGCATATCGCAATCGGGGAGATGGGATTTTCGCCCGGCATCATAGAGCATTGCAGGGACGGTGAAGTAATCGGCAAAGGAAAAATCCCGAATGTATGAAAAGCGGAAACTCCGATGAAGTTGCGGCTTCATCGGAGTTTCATTTGTCAGGCATTTGCCATGTTACGGAATGTACAGCAGCGCAAACTCCGCCTTTCTCCGTTTGAGCAGCATGGCGTGCCGTTTCCCCTTGTAGTTGCAGAAAGCGATATATTCCCGGTAAATGTTCCTGTCGCCCGCCTCCAATTTTCGGATCAGCGTGCTTTTGGGTATCTTCCCGCTCCCCAAAAGCCGGTATGGACCGACATTGTAGGCGAGCGTGGCAAGGAGCAGACTGTCACGCCCGAACTTACGGAACATGGCGCAGAACTTACGCAAGTCTTTCCGCAGGAGTGCGTCCGCCTGCCGCTTCGTCATGGTGCGTGCCGAATACCTTTCCCCCGGCTGCACCTGATGACCCCAGCCCACGTATGGGTGGTGTTTCTCCGAGTGCCAGCCTTCAAAATACTTCGTACAGCGAACCGCCCGCTCAAAAGGCGGCAGGCGGTAGATTGCCGCCTGCCTGTCCGTCCCCTTCCGACGGCTGTCCCGTGCGGACACGGAGCAGACCGCCAGCAGCGAACAGAGGATAGCCATGAATACACGCATCATCTTGGCAGAGGTTTGTAATTGCCTATGGGGATGACGGTCTGAATGTCGTCCTTCACGTTCCGGTTGTTGAAGTCAAATTCCAATTCGTAGGAATTTTTGAAATTGTCCTCCACCACCACGATGAAGTTGTGCGCCTCGTCGCCCTCAGCCGTATAGTACAGCCGGAACTTCTCGTTTTCGAGCAGGTAGCGGTCATTGGGCAGAAAAGTAATGCCGCCCGCCATTTTCAGCGTGCCTTCCCCTTCGAACTGGAAATACCGGATGGTGTAGAGCGTGTTGGCGTAATCGCCCGTCCTTTTCAGTTCACAGCGGATTTCCACCGTCTGCCCCTTTGTGACCTTGTTCGGTACGGGCATCGTTTCCACCGTGAACGGATAGGATTGCTGGATGTCCATGTCATCGTCACACGATGCGAGCGTGAGCGACACGGCGGCGAACAGGCAGAGTGCCAACGCCTTGAAGATGGATATTCTCTTGTTCTTGTTGTTCAGTATGTTCATTGTCCTTTGATTTTTAAGTTATTGTTCATTTCTTTTTTGCTGTCAGTTGCAGATACTCGTTCAAGTCCTTGCAACCGTCATAGAGTGCGGAACAGTTACAGACACGTCCGCCGTAGTGTCCTTTGAGGGCTTCCAGCGTCCTCCGCCCGGCTTCGTCACGGTCGAGGAAGCAGTCGATGCGCCCGTACCCGTCTAAGTGTTTTACCGCCTTACCCACGTTGGCGACGGAGTTCAGCACAAGGCTGTCGCCTGTTTCCAATCCAAGCGTGGCAGCGGAAAGGAAGTCCATAAATCCTTCAAATAAACTGCACACGCCAGTCGGAGAACTTTCCATTTTGACCAGCGACACATCCTTCGGCGGCACGCAACCCTTGAAATAACGGCTCCGGATTTCATAGCCGCCAACCACGTTCTGGAAACCGATTGCGAAATACCGTTTTCCACGCACGCCGTAGTTCAAGCGGCAGCAGTGACGGGATGCAACGGCATAAGGGATGCCCCGTTCCGCCAGATACTCTGTTAATGGTGAGCGGAGCAGTGGGACGGCTTCCACCCCCTCAAAGGCAGGTTCGGACGGTTCCGGCAGGTACAACGGCTTTTCCGATGCGACAAACGGCATACGGGCGGTTTCCGCTATGAATCTTGCCTGCGCCATGAAGTCACCGCTTCGGGCAAACTCCCCGGCAAGCGTGAAGATGTCACCGCCCTTGCCCAAACCGAAGTCGTACCAGAGCCGTTTCGCCACGTTCACACGGAAAGAGGGCGTGCGCTCACTGCGGTACGGCGCACGATACCAAAGTTCGTTTCCGCTCCTTCGGACAGGCTCATGCCCCAACCGCGCGAGAAAGTCCGCGAGGGATATTTGCCTCATGGTGTCTATATCCGTCCGTTCCATGCCGCGTGTCAGTTGATGACGAACTTGATGCCCACCCCGAATTGGGTATGGAACTTCTTCGTGTCGCCACCCCACAGGCAACGCTCCCGGAGGTTGGCGAGCAGGGCGATACGGTCAGCCACGTAAAACTCTACATCGAGCGTCAGCGCACCGCCGTAGATGAAGGCGTCCCGGTCGTGCAGTGTCGAACCGTCATGCAGCACTTTTTCGCCCCAATTCACCGATTCATACCCGGCGAGAGCCGAAGCCCCCGCATAGACGAACACGATTTTACGGGCATCGGAAAGTATCTTGAAATAGTAGCCGCCTTCCGCCGTGAACTGCGCCACAGGTATGGCGGTGTCCTTGTACGGGTTGTTTTTCAGGAGATACTCACCTCCGAACACCCATTTGTTCCCCTTCTTCGTGTAGGTGGAGAGAGCCGCCCCGAAACTGTACCCGCCGTCGTTGCCGCCGGGTTTGAAGCCGTCCGCCAGATTCGCCCTGACCTCGATGCCCTGCATCTTCGGCAGGCATCGCTGGGCGTGCGCCTGCCCCGTGAACAGGGCAAGCGACGCGATGATTATTGCGATGTACTTTCTCATGGTCAGCGCACTTGAAGTTCGTTGATGGTATTGGCGCGCACCAAGTCCTCGTTCTCGATCACGAAGGACTGGTGACGGCCGCCGTTCTTCTCGTTCAGCTCCACCACGAGGCACTTGCCGTCGGGTATGGTGAACTTCGCCATCGTGAAGACCGTGCGTTCGCTTTTTTTGCCCGGCACGAGCGTGGCGTAGTTCTGCGCGCGGAGCGGCAGGATGATACGCTCCTGCACGGCGGTACGCTTCGCCACCTTCTTGTCCACGATTTTCCATGTGATGTAGTCCACATCGAAAGGCACGTTGCTCTGGTTCTTGATTTCCGTGTGGAAATACAGAAGCCCGTTGTGCGTGTAGATGCCTTTCAGAAGGTACTGGATGCCGAAACGCTTGCAGCCGATATGCTTCACCTCACGTTTGTTCTGCTTGTGGATGGACTTCATGATAAGGCGCACCAGCATCGGACTTTCGCTGCCTAATTCTTTCAGGTAGATTTCCTGCGCGTTGTTCGGACGGTTCACCGCCTCGCCGTCATGGATGAAGTCGCACATCTCCACGTTGAGCAGCAGCGGTTCGGCGGCGTATTTCACGTTGAAGGTGTAGAAACTCCCGTCCTCCGTGATGACGGACATGTTGGTTTCGTTCGGGAAATTCCTCACGGTAGCCTTCACACGGATGACGTTCTCCGCTCCGTCGGCTTTGCCCGCAATCAGGTCGGGCGAGCCTAAATCGACATAGCGCACCTCCGCCGGGAAGATGACATGCACGGTCTTGTCGTAGGTCACTTCCAAGCCGTGCGGGGGAACCATGCGGTCAAAGCCCAGCTTTCTCGTCAGACCGTGATACAGGTCGCCGTCCGCCTCCTTCTGCGGATAGACCTCTTTTGTCAAGGTCAGTTCTTCACTTCCGTTGGTCGTTTCAACGGTTACGTTTTCCTGCGCGTTGGCAGTTGCGATGCCCATAGCGAGGGCAAACATCATGATTACTTTTCTCATTTTACTTTGAATTTAGTGGGTTGTTGTTATTGATTGGATTTCTTATGATTATACATCAGTTCTTCTCCTGATAGAGCATGACCCTGTACCCGGCTTTCAGATGCACTTTGACGGTGCGCATCTTCTTGGCAATGTACTGGCTCGTGCCTTGTATCAGCCCCTTGCCCAAGTCGGAGGCGAGCTGCGCCCCGGCATTGGTGGAGATGTTGATGCTACTGCCGAGCGAACCGCCCATGTTGGCGGCAACCTCCCTGACGGCGTTCATCTCCATCGAGTTGGGGATGAATATGCCGGGCTGCCCGTCCGTGTCATAGACCTCCAACTCCACCGGGATAACCGTACCGTCGTGTTCCAGCGAGGTGATTTCGATGCCGAGCCGTTCACCCTGAATCTTGGCTGCGCCGACCACCACCGCATTACGGGGGATGATCCGGTCTGCTACCGCCATCGGCTCCAACAGCCGCAACCTGACCGCCTGCCCGTCCGTCACGCTCTGCGCCCCATAGACGCATGCCGGTATGGTGTTCCTGTCCGGTACGGTTGTAACGCCCACCGCCGTGTTGAAACTGCGGTTGCGTTCCTGCGAGAAGGAAGCGACAAATTCGGCATTGCTCATGGGCTGTCCGAGCGAGGACACCACCTGATGCGTCACTTGCCTGACGGGTTTTGCCGTGTTCTTTCCGGTTTTCTGCACGGGGGACGGCTCTGCGGTCTGTCCCGCTGCCGCCTGCGTGCCGTTCTGACCGCCCATGTACTTCGCCGCCAGTTCGTAGGATTTTTCCATGAGTGCCACCTGCTCGTCCATCGTGGAGCTTCTCTCTTTTCCGCTTTCCAGTTCGGATTCGAGGGTGGCGATGCGTTCCAGCAGCTCGTCCATCTCCGCATTGTCGTTCTTCGGCTGCTCGTAGAAGTTGCCGAGCGTGGCATTGAGGTCACGGTAGGCGGCTGCCGAGGACTGGATGGTCTTCGGTGCTGGCTTCACCGCCTCTTCCGTTCCGCCGGGATTGGCAAGGTCGAAGTCGCTGTCCCCATCCGCTTCCACCGTTTCGCGGTCGAACAGGTCGCCCAACTGCTGCATGGCGCGGCTGCGGTTCTCCTGCCGTTCCTCCATTGCCCCCTGCTCGTAGGCTTTCGCCTTGTCACCGATAATCCGGCGGTTCTCCTTGTCCGCATCGGGCATCTCGATGTTGTAGCCGCTTGTTCCCGGCTCCTGCTCCTTGCCGGAGGACGGGGCGAATATCAGCCACATAGCCCCGATGAATACCAGCACCATAGCGGGAAGCACTATCATTTTCTGGCGTTTCAGCCGTTGGGCTTCGGTCAGCGGCTTGCGCTCCTTTTTCGGCTTGTCGTTGCCGGGAGCCGCCTTGTTTTCGTTCTTGGGTTCATTCTTCGTCTGTTCCATATAAATAAGGTATTACATTGTGATTGTTATCCGGCTTCACGGACAGTTCCACCTGTCCGGCATGGTCTATCTCCATCCGGCTGCCGTCATTCCTGCCGATGTCATAGACGGCTTTACCGAAGGTGTAGAGGGCAAGTGCGGCGAATGCGATGAGCATCGCCAGCACGATGCGCCTGCGTGTCTTCGGCGGCAAGCCGTCCAGATACCCTTTGAGCCGTTCCACCAGCATTTTCTTTTTGTCGTGGAGTTTCCAGTACGCACTCCACAGTGATTTCTTGATTTTCTTCATGTCCGTTTACCTTTTGATGGTTTGTAAATCTTTGTTCTCGATGATGGTGAATCCCTCGATGGTGAACCCGTTGGGGTTGTCGTCCGAACGGGACGAGTTCAAGAGGCGGCACGTGGTCACGAGGCTGCGCTCTGTGACGTTGCTCTGCCGGATGATTTTCTGCGTGGCGTAGGTCACGGTGCGGTAGGGATAGCCGTTGAAGTCGCACACCACGCTGTCCACCTTCAGCACTTGGTTGATGTTACCGGCGATGATGCGGTTGTAGTACCCCTTCTCGGCGAAGTCCGAATAGTAGTTGTACACGCTCTTGTCTGCCAGCAGCAACGCACGCTTCACGTTGTGTTCTATCGCGCTCTTTTCGGGCGAGAGCGTGAAGAACAGCTCGTGGAAGCGGCGCACATGCTCCCTCGCTTCCGCCGGACGGTTCTGCGAGAGGTCCTGCGAGAGTGCCAGCATCAGCGACTTGCCGTTGTCCAGCACATAGATCTTTTCCCGCTGCCGCTCCGCGAAGCGGTAGGAACTCCACACGCTCCATACCGTTATCACTGCGCACAGCGAGAGGAAGACGATACCGAACAGGCGTATCTGCCTGAACGATGATTCGATGTTTTTGAGTGACTTGAATTCCATTTTACTTTTTCCGTTTATAATTCCACATTGATTATTTCAGCAGTTTCCCGGCACGTCCGACCATGTTGCCTGCGGTAGCACCCGCCACGCTTCCCGCCATGCCTCCGGCGCGTCCCGCCATCTGGTTCACGTTGCGCCCGTAGCCGCCCATGCCCCCGGCTTGGATGATCCAGCCCGCCACCGTCGGAATGGTGAAGTAGCCGATGATGCCGATTATCATGAACACGATATACACCCCGTCGCTGGAATCCAGCGAGAAGTTGGGGTCGGTCTGCATGCGCTCGATGTCGCTCTGGAGCATCAACACCTGAATCTTGGCGAGTATGGTGCTGAATATGTCCGACACGGGCAGCCACAGATAGACCTGAATGTAGCGGCATATCCACTGCGTGAGCGTGCTTTGGAAGCCGTCCCACACCGATATGGCGAAGGCTATCGGACCGAGTATCGCCAGCACCACGAGGAAGAAGGTGCGGATGGTGTCTATCACGAGGGCGGCGGCTTGGAACATCAGTTCCAGTATCTCGCGGAAGAAGTCGCGGATGCCCTTCTTCATCTTGTACATCCCCCGGTCGATATACATCCCCGCCATCGTCACCATGTCGGAGGGCGACCAGCCCAATTCCTCCAGTTGCTTGTCAAACTCCTCGTTGGACACGAGGTAGGCGGTTTCGGGGTTGCGCACCATCGCCTCGTATTCCAGCCTGTCCTTCTGCTCCCGGTACTTGTTCATGTCCAAAGTCTGCGTTTCGAGCAGTTTCGCCGTACCCTGCACGACGGGCGAGAGGACGCTGTTTATCGTGCCAAGCACCACCGTAGGGAAGAACATGATGCACAGACCGACGGCAAAGGGACGGAGCATCGGGAAGACGTCTATCGGTTCGGCTCTCGCCAACGACTGCCATACCCGGTAGGCGACATAGAAGAGCGCGCCCAGCCCGGCGATGCCTTTCGCCACGCCCGCCATGTCGGCGCACAGCGGCATCATCTGCTCGTAGAGCGAGCGGAGAATCTGGTGAAGGTTGTCGAACTCCATAGGCTACCAGTATCTTTCGTTCATGCTCCCGTACAGCCCCATGATGCGGTCAAGGTCGTTTTTCTTCTTCGCACGCAGGTAGCTCACGCTGATATTCTTGTTGGTGTAGTAGCTCACGAGGTTGCGGTAACGCTTCATCTTGGAGTGGCAGCGTTCCACCACGTCCATGCGCTCCTTGTCCGTCATGGAGAGCGTGGTGATGTTCACCACGTTCTTCAACTCCGTAAGCACGTCATTGGATTCCTCCAGCAGCTTCGTGTACCCGAAGGCGATGGCTCCGAGTTCCTCCACCGTGAAGTTGTCGTCGCGCAGCATCTTCTGGAAGCTGGTCACGTAGATGTCCGTGATGTCGCCTACCATCAGTATGGTCTGCTGCACCTTGCGGGCGTCCTTGACCAGATTGTTCACGGATTTGAGGGCGTCGTAATACTTCTTGCCCTGCTCGTAGATTTTCACCGTTTCCTGAAAGTTATTCACCATGTTCGTGGCGGTCTTCGAGGTGTGGATGATGTTCTTCGAGGCATTGATGATGCCCTGCGCCAGATTGCCCGGATCGCTCACGACCCATTGGGCGGAAGCCCTGCCCGCGAGAAGCAGGCACAGGCAGATGACGAATGTTATTCTTGTTCTCATGTTTCTTTGGATTTTAGCGGTTCTTATTTTCCTGCCGGAGTTTCCGGCTGCGGCTTCACACGCACGTAGTCCCCGTTCGGTGAGAAGGTCAGCACGTCGGTGGCTTCGTTATACGCCACGTCGATGCGGAAGCCGGTGTTCATGAACAGGTTGCCGTTCTCCTCCTGCAAGAGGTAGGTTTCCGGTTTCAGCCTGCGGCGGATGCCGCTCCGTTTGAATACCGTCACCTTGTAGGCTTCGCCCTCCTTGTAGATAAGCACGTCGGGCTTGCCCTCCACGCTTTCCCAATTCCCGCACAGCAGGTCGCGGCGGTTCTCCGCCACGTCGCAGGATTGCAGCACCATGACCGCCAATCCGATCAGACACTTGCTGACTTGCAGCATCTTCATTCTTGATATGCTCATACGCTTTTCTTTTTTCGTTGATAAATCTGTTTTACCGATTATTGATTACTTACTGCTTGTTTCTCCGTCTTTCGGCAAGCTGTCGGATGGCGGCTTCGATGTCGCCGCCCAATTGCTCCGCCAGACGGTACACCTCCACCTTTTCCGTTTCCTCGGTGGTGTACGCCAGATACTCTTCCGCGCTCACCTCGGTGGCATAGACCGCCGACTGCGTGCCGCCCAAGCCTATCCACACCTCCTTGTAGAGCCGTGAGGGGTTGTTCGCCATGTTGATGGAGAGTATCTGCGACTTCTCCTTCTCCGTCAGTCCGAGCAACGCCTGAATCTGGTCGAACTTGTTCATGTACTTGCGCTGGTCAAGCAGGATTTTACAGTCCGAGTTGTTGATGATGCTCTCCTTGACGACGGGCGAGGAAATGATGTCGTCCACCTCCTGCGTCACCACGATTGCCTCACCGAAGTATTTGCGCACCGTCTTGTACATATAGCGCAGGTAATCAGCCATGTTCGCCGACGAGAGAGCCTTCCAAGCCTCTTCCACGATAAGCTGCTTTCTCACACCTTTCAGACGCCGCATCTTGTTGATGAAGGCTTCCATGATGATGATGGTCACTACCGGGAACAGTTCGCGGTTGTCCTTGATGGAATCGATCTCGAAGACGATGAACCGTTTGCCCAGCAGGTCGATGTTCTCCGCCGAGTTGAGCAGGAAGTCGTAGCGTCCGCCCCGGTAATACTGCCGCATGGTGGTGAGCATGTTGTCGATGTTGAAGTCCTCCTTCTCCACCTTGATGTCGCGTTCCGCCAGTTCCCTGCGGTAGTCGTCGCGCATGTACTCGTAGAAGGTGTTGAACGAGGGGACGATGCTCCGGTCAGCCCTGATGCGCTCGATGTAGGCACTCACGGCACTGCCCAATTCCCCGCTTTCGGTTTTCGTCACCTTGTCGTCCTCCGACTTCCAGAGCGTCAGCAGCAGCGTCTTTATGCTGTCCTTTTTCTCCACGTCGAACACGTAGTCGTCGGTATAGAACGGGTTGAAGCTGATGGGCTTCTCCTCCGTGTAGGTAAAATACACGCCGTCCGTGCCGCCCGTCTTGCGCCGTATCATCTCGCATAGCCCTTGATAGGAGTTTCCCGTGTCCACCAATACCACATGCGCGCCCTGCTCGTAGTATTGCCGCACGAGGTGGTTCATGAAGAACGACTTGCCACTGCCCGAAGGACCTAATACGAACTTGTTACGGTTCGTGGTGATGCCCCGCTTCATCGGCAGGTCACTGATGTCGAGGTGCAGCGGTTTTCCCGTGAGCCTGTCCACCATCTTGATGCCGAAGGGCGAGAGCGAGCTGCGGTAGTTGGTTTCCTCCGTGAAGAGGCACACCGCCTGTTCGATGAAGGTGTGGAAACTCTCTTCCGCCGGAAAGTCCGCCGCGTTGCCGGGCATAGCCGCCCAATAAAGTGTCGGGCAGTCGATGGTGTTGTGGCGCGGCACGCACTCCATGCTTGCCAGCTGGCTGCCCACGTCGTTCTTTATGTGCTTCAGCTCTTCCGCGTCGTCGCTCCACGCCATGACGTTGAAGTGCGCCCGCACCGAGGTCAGCCCGTAGGAGTGCGCCTCGTTCAGGTAGCGGTCTATCCACTCGCGGTTGATGCTGTTGCTCCGGCTGTATCGGGATAACGACTGCATATTCCTTGCGGACTTCTCGAATTTTTGAAGGTTCTCCTCGCTGTTGTCGATAATCACGTACTGGTTGTAAATGTGGTTGCAGGAGAGCAGCAGCCCCACCGGGGAGGCGAAGGAGAGGCGGCAGTCCGAGCGGTCGGTGGAGAGTTTCTCATACCGTGTGTCGGTAGCCACCGTGCCGGGAAGGTCTTCCGCGTCGGACAGGGTGTGCAGGCACAGGCGATTGTCGCCGATGCGCATCTCCCGTGCCGAGAGGTCTATGTCCTGTAACGTGGCGTCGCCTTCGGGCATGAGCGAGAAGTAACGCTCTATCAGTCCGGCTTTGCCGTCTGTCCCCACGATCTCGTCGGTGGAGAGGCGGCGCAGCCTGACAAAGCCGCTGTCGTTGATGATGCGCTCGAACTGTTCCGCAGCCTCCATGAACTTCGCGGCTGTTTCCTTGTCCAGTTCCTTCGGGATGATATGCCCCCGGCACAGCGTGCTGAAATTGCTCTGCATCCGGTTACGCTCCTTCGTCGTCTTGGTCAGGTAGAGGTAGCACGTGTGCTTCAGGTACGGTCGCTCGTTGAAGTGCCGCTCGAAAGAGCGGCTCAAAAAACTCATGTCGTCCTTGTGAAGTTCCGGCGTGTACTTCTCCTTGATGAACCAGTCCTGCTTGTGGACGACGGAGAAGTCCGGCAGCACCTTGATCGCCTTGCACCAGCAGCCGTGTATAGCCTCGTACTCCGCACCCGTCACGGTATAAAGCTCCGGCAGTTCCACCTCGAAAGCCACCGTGATGTCGGCGTCTTTGGAGATGATGCAACCTTGCTCCACCGCCAATAGCGGGAACTTGTTTTCCAGTGTTGTCATTTTGGATGTATTCCTCATGTCGTTTCTTCCTTTCGTTTCCGTTTGAATAATCGGGTGATCCGCCGCCGGTTGATAAGGTATCGGGGATGGCTCCTTGTTGCCCCTAATTTCATCAGTCCGTGTTCGCCGTACCGGGCGTTCAGCGCGAAGGTCTGCCATACGAGGATGGAAGACGATGCCACGCCGAAGCCGATACATACCCACTGGTCGATGCCGACCATGTAGAGGATGACGAACAGGACGAAGAGAGCCAGCAGACCTCCGCAGAAGATGAAGAGGTACTGAGCCTTCAAACCCTTGAACTCTACCGGACGGCCGATACCCTTGTTTATCGGGTATTCAGCCATACATTGTTTATTAAAGGAAGAATGAGCGCAGGATGGTGGCGGCGACAATCAGGAAGATGCACGCCCCGAACCACGAGGCGGCAGTCTTGGATGTGTCGGGATCGCCGGACGAGAATTTCCCATACACTTTCACGCCCCCGATAAGCCCGACTACCGCGCCGATGGCGTAGATGAGTTTCGTGCCGGGGTCGAAGTACGAACTCACCATAGAGGTGGCTTCGTTGATGCCCGCGATGCCGTTTCCCTGCGCGAAGGCGGAGGCGGTTGCGGCAACCAGAAGTGCCGCAGAGAGGATAAGTTTCTGTCTGTTGTTCTTGTTCATAAACTGTTCTTGTTTTGTGCCGTCCAAAGGGTGGATGGTCCTTTGTCGGGCGGTTGATACTCGATTACTTTACTTTGGTTTAGTGGGTTGCCCGTTTGTTTCTACGGACTTGGGTGTGTCCGTTGCGAATTGGCTGTACCTTGTACCGCCGTGCGCGTGGGTGATGCCGTCTTACGTTTTCATTCTCATTCTTTTTTAGTCGTTATACATAGTTGCGGATGTCGAAGTTCTCAATACTGTCCGGGACGACAAAATCCTTTTTCGGTTTATTCTTCTTCAGCCGGATTTCGATAAGTCCCTTGATGCGGATGCTCATTTCAGACGAGCCGGTCATCAGCTTCTCGTACAGCTCCGTCCCTTCCATGTCGGTGAAGACCTTTGCCGCCCGCTCCCGTTCCGTCGTTGTCGCTTCCGGGTTCTTGGCGGTTCTGACCGCATCGTCTATCTCGTCGAAACTGCTTCCCGATGCCCTCGGCGCGTCGGGCGTTTCTTCCTCCGGCTCGTCCTCCCCGAACTCCAGTTCCGAAGGCGTGAGGCTCGTGAAGGTTTCGTCGAGTTTATCCTCCGGGACTTGTGCGGGACGGGACACGGTTTCCGTGTTTCCGTCGTCAAAAGTAGTCTCTTCCTCCGTCAGCTCAATGCCTTTTTCCGAAGTGGCGGCTTCTTGCGTCGGTATGGCAGCGGTTGTCCGGGGCGATGCCATCCTGAAACGGCTCTTGCCGATGATGTCCGGGGTGTCTGCGGGCGGTGTGTCCCTTACCGTTTCGGGCTTTGCCGCCGTGCCGCCCAACGACCGCCACACTCCGGCTATGCTTCTTAGGAAGCGGACAAGTCTGGTTTCCATGATCCTGTCATAAAGGAGCAGGAACAGGAACCACAGGTTGCAGCCGACCGATACGGTCAGCAGAATATCAGTCATGCTTATTGTTTCACTCATGCACGTTCTCTTTTTGAGGGTTAAAATACTGCGTCGTAATTCTGGGCGTAAAGGCTCTTTATCGCCTCCTCGCACTGGTTGAAGTGGTGCGTAAGCACATGGTCGATGTAGGCGGACAGCGACAATTTGTCATGCCCGATCACACGGGTGATGCGCATGATGCGGTCGTGGTACTCCGGACGCACATACGCCATCTTTCCCTCGCGTGCCTTCACTTCGGCTTCACGGATGAACAGCCGTTCATAGTCCTTTTCACCGCATTTGCCGCCTAACGGCACGGGGGATAGGATTTCCACACTCGCCTGCACTTGGGCAAGCATACCGCCGCCGTCATGCTGCGGACTTCTGTTTTTCTGGTTCTTTTCCATATTCAAATCAAGTCTTCACGTTGTTTCTTGTACAGTTCGTTTATTTTCTCCTTGTGCTGTTCCAGATGTTGGCGCAGCACGGTGTCCACGTAGCCGCCTACCGAGATTTCACGCCCGGCGATGTCGTTCACGATTTTGAGAATCTTGCTGTGGACATCGCGGCTGATATAGACGCACTGGCGCGTCTTTATCTCGTTGCGGCGGAGGAACAGCCCGGAATAGTCGTCCTCCTGCCGTTTGCGGCGGACAGTGTCCCTCTGCGGTTTTTCCTTTGCCGTGTATTGCGCGGGCGGCGGTTCCGTTTCAGGGACGCTTTTTTCTTCGGGAGCAGGCGCGGGCGGCTCCTGCGCGTGGTACAGGGTCCCGTCCTGCCTGCGTCTGCCGATGGAGGCTATCAACAGTTCCTCGTCAATGCCTTCGGTGTTCACTTTCCTGCTGCCCATGATTATTGAGGTCTGATGATACGGCTTATCTCTTCCGAGAACTCACGGATGCCGCTCCCTTTCAGCAGGGACGCATCCATCGGGAAGATGGTCGAGCGGAACACGCTCTTGCGCTCTTCCGAGAGGTCGCGCCGGAACTTCTTGCTGTCGGGCAGGCGGGTGGACAGCACCGGCAGCCCCATCTCGGCGATCACATCCTCATACAGGTCGTAAAGCCCGTTCTTCTCCCTGCCGTCCACCATCGTCCAGAACAGGTACAGCCCTTTTGTTTTCGCCTGTCCCGTCGTCATGAGGTTGTCACGGAACATCACAGCGAATTGCAGGGTGCTTTCCACGACAAAACGGTCGGCACTCATGGGCGCGAAGATGTAGTCCATCTGCGAGAGGGTCTTGACCACGCCGTTGCTTTTCAGGGTTCCCGGCATGTCGAAAAACACGATGTCGGGTTTCACCTCTTCTTCGGCAAGCATCCTTTCGGCATCATCGAGGGCGTTAAGGGCGTCGCTTGCGATGACCGGGTAGGCGTTCTTCCTTATCTTGCGGAAGTGGTCACACGCGAGTGCCTTGAAATAGAGGCTCCCGCCGATAAGTCCCGTTTCACGTTCACGCAACCCGTGTATGCTGTGCTGCGGGGTGTCGCAGTCTATGACTGCGACATTGTGTCCTTTCACGTTGTGGAGGTAGTTGGCGGCAAGTGCCGTGACGGTGGATTTGCCGATACCCCCTTTCTGTGTTGCGAATGCAACGAATGTTTCATTACTCATGGTTCTGTTGGTTTTAATGGTTGATGAATTGTTTTCCTGCTCCGATACGGAATCGGTGACATGTATATCCGCGTCCGCGAATCTCTGACTGTCCGGTTCGTCACGTATCCGCTTCAACGGTGGGGCAGGGATTCGGATAACTGATGAATGACGACATTGCGTCATGAAGTCATTGAATCCGTGAATCACCGCGTCATTGTAAAACCGGGTATCCGAAGGTTCGGGTATCCGGTCAGGCAAATAGCCGCCGAAGCGGTTTGCCGGATATTTGAAAGCCTCATTTTTCATATCTTCAAATCGTTCGTTTCTTGAATCATGCTGCAAATAAACAAGGATATTTTTGAACCTGTATCACTTCCCCGACAAGTGGCGGCATGTTGCGCCGGTTGGCACTGATTGTCCGGGTCAAGCCTCTGTCCGATACCGCTTTAAGGGCGTAACTTTGCACCCGAACGGCAGGGTTCGCCGCAGGTGGCGCAGCCCGGAGTTTGAAAGGCATTCCCCCAATCCGGCCCCGACGGATTTTTATGTTCGCCTGAACATAGCAAGATGTCTTTTCAGCCGCTCAAAACGTTTTGAGCAGCCACGAAAAGCACTTGCCCTTGCAGGGGGCGGGCTTCCTCTCCGAAGTCGGGAAGCTTTTCAAACCTGCGGTGTCTGTGACCCCAAGCGGCGGCTTATGCCGTCCATCCGCTAAATCCAAAGTTTATATGAAAGAGAAAAGAAACAAGACCGGGAGAAATCCCAAACTTGATCCGGCGGTATTCCGCTACACCGTCCGTTTCAACGAGGAGGAACACAACCGTTTCCTCGCCATGTTCGAGAAGTCGGGCGTTTACGCCAAGTCGGTTTTCATCAAGGCGCACTTCTTCGGGCAGCCGTTCAGGGTGCTGAAAGTGGACAGGACGCTGGTGGATTACTACACCAGACTGTCCGATTTCCATGCGCAGTTCCGCGCGGTAGGCACGAACTACAACCAAGTCGTGAAGGAACTCAGGCTGCATTTTTCCGAGAAAAAGGCAATGGCGTTGCTCTACAAGCTGGAGCAACAGACCGTCGAACTCGTGAAACTGAGCCGTCAGATTGTGGAACTTTCAAGGGAAATGGAGGCGAAATGGTCGCAAAAATCAGTGTAGGAAAGTCGCTGTACGGCGCACTTGCCTACAACGGGGAAAAGATCAACGAGGCGAAAGGGCGTCTGCTCACCACCAACCGCATCTACAATGACGGCACGGGGACGGTGGACATACGCAAGGCGATGGAGGGTTTTCTCGCCTGTATGCCGGAGCATACGAGGGTGGAGAAACCGGTACTCCATATCTCGCTCAACCCGCATCCCGACGATGTGCTGACCGATACGGAATTGCAGGACATCGCACGCGAGTATCTGGAAAAACTCGGCTACGGGGACCAGCCGTATCTTATTGTAAAGCACGAGGACATAGACCGCCACCACCTGCACATCGTGACAATCAATGTGGACGAGAAAGGCAGGCGGCTCAATCAGGATTTCCTTTTCCGCCGCAGCGACCGCATCCGGCGGGAACTGGAACAAAAGTACGGGCTGCACCCGGCGGAACGTAAGAATCAACGGATAGAGAACCCTCTGCGAAAGGTGGACGCTTCGGCGGGCGACGTGAAAAGGCAGGTCGGGAATACCGTCAAGGCTCTGAGTGGACAGTACCGTTTCCAGACGATGGGCGAATATCGCGCCCTCCTTTCCTTATATAATATGACGGTGGAGGAAGCGCGGGGAAACGTGTGCGGGCGTGAGTATCACGGGCTGGTCTATTCCGTCACCGATGATGCCGGGAACAAGACGGGCAACCCGTTCAAGTCCTCGCTTTTCGGGAAGTCCGCAGGCTATGAAGCCGTGCAGAAGAAGTTTGCCCGTTCCAAGCAGGAGATTAAGGACCGGAAACTCGCCGACATGACAAAACGCACCGTCCTTTCCGTGCTTGAAGGCACGTATGACAAGGAGAAGTTCGTTTCGCGGCTCAGGGAGAAGGGTATCGACACCGTGCTGCGCTACACGGAGGAAGGGCGCATCTACGGAGCCACGTTTATCGACCATCGCACGGGCTGCGTGCTGAACGGCTCGCGCATGGGCAAGGAACTTTCCGCCAACGCTTTGCAGGAACACTTCACGCTGCCTTATGCCGGACAGCCACCGATTCCGCTTTCCGTTCCGGTGGAAACAGTAGAGGATATGCGCGAACAGACAGCATCCGACCACGAGAACACGGCGGGAGGTATCGGTCTGCTCACTCCCGAAGGTCCGGCTGTGGATGCCGAGGAGGAAGCCTTTATCCGGGCGATGCAGCGCAAGAAGAAAAAGAAAAGGCGCAAGGGTTTGGGAATGTAATCGAGGTATCAACATCAAAATTTTTCAATCTATGTCACAACAAGAAGACGATTTGAGGGCATTGGCGAAAATCATGGATTTTCTGCGTGCCGTGAGTATTATTTTAGTGGTCATGAACGTGTACTGGTTCTGCTATGAAGCCATACGGCTCTGGAGCGTGGACATCGGCGTGGTGGACAGAATCCTGATGAATTTCAACCGCACGGCGGGGCTGTTCCGTTCCATCCTCTACACGAAACTGTTTGCCGTCCTCCTCCTTGCCCTGTCCTGTCTGGGAACGAAGGGCGTCAAGGGAGAGAAAATTACTTGGGGACGGATCTGGACGGCTCTTGCCGCAGGGTTCGTACTGTTCTTCCTCAACTGGTGGATACTGGCGTTGCCGCTACCGGTTGAAGCGGTGACGGGGCTTTACGTGCTGACCGTAGGCACGGGCTATGTATGCCTGCTGATGGGCGGTCTGTGGATGAGCCGCCTGTTGAAACACAACCTCATGGATGACGTGTTCAACAACGAGAACGAGAGCTTCATGCAGGAAACACGGCTCATCGAAAGCGAGTATTCGGTCAATCTGCCCACCCGCTTTTATTACAGGAAACGTTGGAACAACGGCTGGATTAACGTAGTGAATCCCTTCAGGGCTTCCATCGTATTGGGTACGCCGGGCAGCGGAAAGTCATACGCGGTGGTAAACAATTTTATCAAGCAGCAGATTGAGAAGGGCTTCTCGATGTATGTTTACGACTTCAAATTCAGCGACTTGTCCACGATAGCCTATAATCATCTGCTCAACCACCCGGAGGGATACAAGGTGAAGCCGAAGTTCTACGTGATAAACTTCGATGACCCGCGACGCTCGCACCGTTGCAATCCCATTCACCCGGACTTCATGGAGGATATTACGGACGCTTACGAAAGCGCGTACACCATCATGCTCAACTTAAACAAGAGTTGGGTGCAGAAGCAGGGCGACTTCTTTGTGGAATCGCCCATCATCCTCTTCGCGGCTATCATCTGGTATCTTAAAATTTTCCAAAATGGCAAGTATTGCACGTTCCCCCATGCCATCGAGTTCCTGAACCGCCGTTACGAGGATATCTTCCCGATACTGACATCTTACCCGGAATTGGAGAACTATCTCTCACCGTTCATGGACGCGTGGCTCGGAGGGGCTGCCGAGCAGTTGATGGGGCAGATTGCATCGGCGAAAATCCCGCTGTCACGCATGATTTCCCCGCAGCTCTATTGGGTGATGTCGGACAGTGAGTTCACGCTGGACATCAACAATCCCAAAGAGCCGAAAATACTCTGCGTGGGCAACAATCCGGACCGTCAGAACATTTACGGGGCGGCTCTCGGTCTGTATAATTCCCGTATCGTGAAGCTCATCAACAAGAAAGGGATGTTGAAGTCGTCAGTTATCATCGACGAGCTTCCGACGATATATTTCAAGGGGCTGGACAACCTTATCGCCACCGCACGAAGCAACAAGGTTGCCGTATGTCTGGGATTTCAGGATTTCAGCCAGTTGGTGCGTGACTACGGGGACAAGGAGGCGAAAGTGGTGATGAACACCGTCGGCAATATTTTCTCCGGTCAGGTGGTGGGCGAAACCGCCAAGACGCTCTCGGAACGGTTCGGAAAGGTGTTGCAGAAACGGCAGTCCATTTCCATCAACAGGCAGGATGTTTCCACCTCCATCAACACGCAGATGGACGCGCTTATCCCGCCGAGCAAGATTTCCGGCTTGACGCAGGGAATGTTTGTCGGTTCGGTGTCCGACAACTTCAACGAACGTATAGAACAGAAGATTTTCCACTGTGAGATTGTCGTGGATGCCGAGAAGGTCAAGCGCGAGGAGAAAGCCTACAAGCCGATACCCGTAATTACTGACTTCACGGACGAGGATGGCAAAGACTGCATGAAGGAAACAGTGCAGGCGAATTACAGGCGTATCAAGGAGGAGGTGAAACAGATTGTCGCCGACGAGCTGGAACGCATCGCGGGTGACGAAAATCTGAAACATCTGTTGCAGCAGAAATAGTATATCCGTTTATATATGGAAAATCCGTAGCCGACGACCGGTTACGGATTTTTATTTTCAGATTGGAGATGCTTGTTGATGGTGGTAATGACAAGCATGAGCAGATAGTTTTTCAGTTCTGTATCATCTTTTAGTAGTATGCTGTATTCTTCGGCGAAGATTCTCAACAGTCGGATTCTGAGTTTCGACATTTCCTCACCGAAAGGTATCTGCCGGTTTTCTTTCCAATACTCTATTGTTATAGAAGACGCCAACCATTTGAACTCCGCTTTCATTTCCTTGCGGAGTTTCTTGAAACGGGTTTGCTCGGTGACAGGCGGGTCATTGTATGGCATCATATCAACCGGGTCATAAATGGATATGCAACCGATGCCGTAATCCATGATTACAGGCAAGTCTGCATCTGAATCTTTCTTATGTTTCTTCTTAGCCATCCTTCCTGTTGCCTTTTGACAAAATGATTTTTCCAGCTTCAGTAAGCCTGTATTTTTGGTTGCGGTGCTTGGGATTTTCCGGATGGGTTTGTTCGACAAGTCCCTCTCTCAATGCAGGATTTAGGTAACTGGTAAGGAAATTATCACGTCCCCTCAAAGATAAACGCTCCATGATTTCTTTCAACGGCAAAATATCATTTCCCAAAGCTGATACAAGCGACATTACTTGTCCTGCTACTTGTCCTGCTACTTGTCCTGTTTCTTGTCCTGTTTCTTGTCCTGCCACCTTATATCTGAAGACAAGTTTCACTTCATTGGTTGTTATTTGATATTCAGGCTCCGGCAAATTAACCTTTTGACATTCTTCTATTATGAGATTTATGCCGCGTCCCCAGCTCTCCAATACTTTTCGCACATAAAGCGTGTCTGCAATTAAAGGATTATGGGGCTTTGAACCATGTTCGGATTTGATTTTATTCATATCCCATTCGGACGGAAACGAACCGGGATTCTCTATTTCAACACGGTCATCATAGATGGCTATGGCTACCGAACCTCCAATATCACGGTAACTCCTGTGACATAGGGAGTTGATTACAGCTTCTCGTATAGCCTTATGCGGTATTTCCAAATGTTCCTCACGCTCCAATGCGTCCGTTGTTCCGGATAATGAAAGATGTCTGAACACAAAAGCCATTGCCTCGTCAAGCAGATGGAACAAGTTCCCGTGTACCCGTTTGTTGTCTATAAATACGGTTTTGTCTGTACCTCTGAATCGGGCAAGTCGCAGCAAGTTCTGCGGATAATGTACCAGTTTCTTTTTGGCGAACAATACGGCGGCTGCATTTTTAAGTACACCGCCTTCAAGAAGATTCAGTTTTTCAAGTATGATAGGAACTTCGTCACCTGTCGATTCGGGTAAACGTCCGTACTCTATTCCTAAACGTACCGTCTTGTGGATTTCCTCTTCATCCAAATCCGTAATCTTCAAATCGGTATTCGGGTAGGTTTCCCAGCTATGCCAGACTTTTTCATGCTGCAAAAGAAGTTCATTATACTTTGATTGTGGCATCGTTGTGGTCGCACTTTCCACCCGCATATATGGTCTTCCTTTATAGCAGAACGGACGGTTGAGCCTTGAATCTTCAACACGAAAAACAATTACTTTCTTCTCACTGTCCGGCAGCGGTGCATAAGATATTTGTACCATTGCCACAGGCTCCAACCGGTTGATCGCGTCCGCTATATCCCTCTTGGTCTTGTCGCTCACGTCTTGTCCGATGATTTTTTCCTTGTCGGTAACACCGAACAATACCGTGCCGCCTTCTCCGTTAAGGAAAGCGCAAAGCGTTTCCATGCCACGCTCCAACTGTCCGGTGGTTTCCTTGAACTCCACCCGTCCGCATTCTTTTTCGGCTATCAGCCGTTTTACTATGTCGAGGTTGTCTATGCTCATATACAATTCTGTAAGGTGGGTACAAAGATAGTGCTTTTCGCTGGTTTTCGGGCGAATAGATAACGAAATGTATCTGCACGGCAGGTACAAAACCTACAAAAAATCAGAGAGTGGCATAACGTCACCCCCTGATTCATCATTGGTACAGGATTATTTTCTCAAACGTTCCATTTCCTCGTCGCGGAGCATCTTCTCGTTCAGTTTCTCCTGCATCCTGTCAAGGAAGTAGGTGCGGCTTTCGTTCTTCCGTCGTTTGATGTCGATATAGAAGCGGTAGCAGTCCTTTGATTCGACACCGAAAATCTTGTAGAGGAGCGGGGCGAGCTGTTTGAGCGGCATGTTGCCGTTATTGATGCAGCCCATCTCGTTGATGCCGTAGATAAGTTCCACGAGGTCGATGGCGTTGCCCGTCCATTGCAGGGGTGAGGCGGGATTTTCGGTTGTGTTGTCGGAGGATGTACGGATGGGGATTAGTGGTGACACTTGGGGAGCGGCAAGGAACTTCTGCATCTTCCTAACGAAAGAGAGTGCCTTGCTGATGTAGGCTGCAACCTCCCTCTTTTCTTCGGGAAGATTGCGCACGGGATGGTGCTGCAACTCGATTTCAATGTAAGCCAGCGCGATGATGGTGCGGGTGGTGTCCACATTGCCGTTGCATAGTTCGATCACTTGCGTGGCGAAAGCCGTGTATGCCGTTTCCATATTGCAGTCCCCGGCTTCGTTTATACGGCGGAAGAACTCTGTTTCCGTCAATAAGAAATAATTCATGTCCTGTCAATTTTGAAATTTTACACTCTGTTTTTTCGGTATGCGCACATGAATATGATTGGCAAAAAGCGTGTCCATAAAATAAAAAATCCGGCACGCTCTCTGCAAGGTGCTGGATTTCAGAGTGATAATTTCGCGATTTATTTATCTGAAAGGAATTGTATTCAGCTTAAAGTGTTCATTTACTGAACATTCGTCCATTTTATGGACATCAAACGCACGCTTTATAGATATGGCGGACCACTCCGTTGCGGTACACCTTCTGTGAGGTCAGCGTCCATTGTTCCTGCGGCAAGGCGGATTGGAAGAAACGCTTTCCCGTTCCGGCAATGAAAGGAATCGTGTAAAGTATGATTTCATCCACCACACGCATACGCAGCAGCCCGTTGATGTAGTCCGCTTTTTCAGGAGTGACTTCCGCCAGATAGCAGATGTCTGTTGTGGATTTCCGCCATTCGTCAAGCATGGAGATGGAATAATCCGGTGTGATATGATAAAGGGCGTTTTCCCTTATCTCATTGATGCCGCAATCTTCAAGGCGCAGTTCCTTATACGCTTTGCAATATAACTCGGAGCTTTGACAACCGTCTATCGTGAGGACGGCAAGAATCTGTACTTTACCCATTATCGTTTCCTTTCGTTGGGCAAGGGCAAAAAAGTAGCGTGCAAATCACACTACTTTCAAGCGACGGCTCTGGTAAAGCCTTTTACGGAGAGTACGTGAATGCACGCTATGCGTAGGCATAGCATAAGCATCACGCAATCGTCTCCGTAGTGTCAATTTACCAGATTTTCGCTCGAAACGCCTTGCGGTCTTATGTTATATATAGGCGGCAAAAGGCTCTGCCAGTCGCCGTTACCTTCTAATATGTCATGCAAAGATAGCCATTTTCAGCGAATTGCGGGCTATGGTTGCTCAAATTTATACTTCAATCCATATTCTTCCAGTTTATTATAGAGTGTTGTCCTGCCTATTCCAAGCAATTCGGCAGCAACCTTCCGGTTCCCGCCAGCCTGCTTCAAAGCACGTATAATCCGCTCTTTATCTTCCTCTTCGTTGCGTAGGGAGAAGCCGACAACAGAGGTTGTTTCGGTTATTCCAAGTTCCAGATGCTCTTTCGTGACAAGTCCCGTCTGAGCCTGCAACACCGCACCCATGATTTTCTGCCGAAGTTCGCGCACGTTACCCGGCCATGAATGGATCAGTAACACTTTCCGCGCTTCGGAACTGAAGCCACTAACATTGCATTCCAATTCCTTATTGGCAATCTCACGGAAGAACTCCGCCAGCGGCATGATGTCCTCCTGACAGTCACGTAAGGGCAGAACGGTTATCTCGAAGTCATGTAGGCGGTATAACAAATCCTGTCGGAAACGCTTTTCATTGACCGCCTTTTCCAGATCCTCGTTGGTGGCGGCGATGATGCGGACGTTGAAACTGCGGTCGGACTTGTCGCCAACGGGACGGAACCGCCGTTCCTGTATGGCACGGAGTAACATCTGTTGGGTTTCCGGTGCGAGATTACCCACTTCATCCAAAAACAATGTGCCGCCTTCCGCCTCGTGGAAATAGCCTTTCTTTGTGTTTTCAGCACCAGTGAACGCTCCTTTAACGTGTCCGAAGAACGCCGATGGCGCAAGTTCTTTGGTGAGTGAGCCGCAGTCCACCGCCACGAAAGGCTTGCCTGAACGCTTGCTTTTATCGTGCAGTAGATGGGCAATATGCTCTTTGCCAGTACCGTTCTCCCCGAATATCAGTACGCTCATGTCGGTAGGAGCTACCAGCCTTATCCGGTGCATGATTTTCTGAAAGGCTGAACCGTCACGGGCAAATACGGGCATGCGGCTTCGCCCGATATTCCGCTCTTTCAGTATGGTGCGGAGCAAAGGCACGAGTTTGTCCTCCACGAGTTGCTTGGGTATGTAGTCCAGCGAACCGAGTTTCATGCTTTCAACCGCCGTATGTACTTCGGCATAGTCGGTCATGATGATGAACGGCTGCGTCATGCCTTCTTTGCGCATCCAGCGCAATAGGTCGATGCCGTCACCGTCAGGCAAACGCAAATCAGAAACTACTATATCATTGTCAGCGGCTTGTTGCAGAAGTTTCTTCGCTGTCGAGAGGTGGAAAGCCTGCACGGTACGGAATTTCTCCCGTGCCAGCAGGTTGCAGACAAACTCGCAATATACGATGTTGTCCTCCACCACGATGATTTTTGTTTTATCCATTTTCGTATTTTCTCCTTTCTTCTTTTGCCAGCCGGATTATCTCCGAACCCTTATCCAATACGGCAGTCACGGCGTTGTTCAATGCTTCATAATCGGGAACGGCACTCCCATGAAGCTGTTTATAAAGTTCCCTTAATGGTTGGTCGGCACGCAGTATCTCCCACGAACTACGTAGGTGGTGTGTCAGGGCGTCCAGTTCTTGAAAGTCTTTCCGTTGTTCCCCATCCCTGACCGACTGCATTTCCTTTTCGGTTTCCGCTATCAGTTTATCCAACATGACGGATTCATTGCCGTAAGACAGTAGGGAGGAGAAATCAGGCTTTTCATTTTGTTTACCTTTCATGGCGCACTTGTCGGAAACTTCCATCAGCTCCGATATGGAAAACGGCTTGAGAAGGCAATCAGAAAATCCACGTTCTAAAAGTTCCTCTCTGTTGCAACTGCCCGAAGCGGTTGTTACAATAATCGGAATGATCCTTGAATTGCCCACATTGGAGGTGCGTAGCAGTTCCAACAGCTCGAAGCCGTTTATATCCGGCATATTCAAATCGGTCAGAAGCAGACTGTATTCTTTCCGGCGTATCATTTCCATCAGTTCCGCCGCATTGGTACAGGTATCGCAATGTATCCCTTCTTGTGCATACATTTCTTTCAGCATTAGGAGAAGTACCTTGTCATTGTCGATGGCAACAATATCATGGAGTGTTCGGTTATGATGAATCTGTGTTTTATTTATCCGTTCCGGCAATTCCTCGGCTGACTGCATGGGTATCTCCACCGTGAAACGGCTGCCCTTGCCTTTCTCGCTCTTCAGCTGGATTGTGCCGCCGAGCATTGTCACAATGCGCTGAACAATGGAAAGACCTAATCCGAAGCCGTCCTTTGCGGCAGCGTTTGACAAACGTTCAAACGCACCGAACACACGTTGCTGTTCCTCTTCGGTCATACCCGAACCCGTATCTTTGACGATAAGTTTCAGCATACCGTTATCATACCCCATTGTCAGAGAAACGGCACCGTTCTCAGTGAACTTGATGGCGTTTGACAGCAGGTTATTTCCAATTTGTAGAATGCGTTCCTTATCGGTCAGTACAACAGCATCCGTGTGATTCGTCACAGTAAGAGCAAGTCCCTTGTTTATGGCAATTGGCATAAACTCTGATTCGAGCGTATGCGCTATTGATGAAATCCTACACGTGGAGAAATTAGGTTGTTCCTTGCCGTCGTCCAGCCGGAAGAAACTCAGAAGAGTATTAAGCATTTCACGCATACGGTCGGAGGATTGCTGAATATTTCGGATATACATCCCGGTTTTATCCGCATTGAAGTTTTTTTGTATCAGTCCGGCATAGCCCGTTATTGCAGTCAGCGGTGTGCGTAATTCATGGGTAATGGTATGTACGGCTTTCTTGCGGGAGGTTATCAGTGCCTCGTTTCGCTTTGCCATTTGTTGCAGTCGCTCGATTAAATCTGCGGTTTCCTGTTTATATCGCTTGATGCGGTTGGCATTTCGGTGTATGATGATATATGATATGACCAGTAGCAGTATAACGAACCCTGTCAAGCCCCCAATCTGAATGAACGACCGTTCCCGCATGGCTGTTATCTCGGCTTCCCGCTTTTGTAGGTCAGTTTGTACTTTCCCGTCTATTTGAACAACCAGTCCTTGCAGTTGCCTGTTAAGTTCCGCATTTCGTGCGGCAAGGCTATCGGCATGAACCGATAAGCGGCGGCTTTGCGCCTGTTGTTCGGTTCTCATATTCCGGTTAAAGGAACGGTGCATCGTGGTAGTCACAGTTGGTTTCGCTTCTTCCTTTTTGCCGAAGATGCCCAAGAAACCTTTGCGCTTGGACTTCTTGGGCTGTTCCTGCACACTCTTCTGCACGATTACAGGTACTTGACTGGTTATCTTATCGTTGATGGCTTGTTGTTGTTCAAGTATTTGAACGATTTGGCACATCTGCCGTTCCTTATCTTCGAGAAGATGGCGTACGCTGTCTATACGCTCTGCCGGATAGGTAGCTTTGAAACGGCAGAGCATACTATCCATTGCCATACGCTGTGCATGGTAATGTTCGATATCTTTATCGTTCCATTCCAGTATTGTTTCACCAAATAGAGAAAATTTTATCATTTGAATATTGATATTGTTTATCTCTTTTCGGAACTCGTCTATTTTTTTATTGTCAAGTTCTAATGCTTCTATCTCCTGCCATTCATAGAAGCTATTATATGCTATACATCCGATAAGAACGGAGATAAGTATATACCCCAACCGTATTGTCTTATAGAAATTCCTGGATCGTTCCATTATTTTGATGATACTGATTTTTCAAACATGAATAAAAGTTTATCCTTTTCTTCCATACGGGTATTATCAGAATAACCGCCTTTTGTTATTTGATACCCACACGGCTTAACCATAAAAGTGCCTAAGCCTTTAGTGTATGAACTTACTTCTGAAGCATAGTCTTTACTTGTATTTAATGGAACTTTCCCTTCAATAAGACACCACTCTTTATTACAACTGATACCTTTAATCTCAGACATCATTTTTTGCAGATCTGTAATAGCTTTGGAACTTGCTACTTGTGGTATCTGTAACTCAAAATAGAGCATCGGTTCGAGAATATCCACTCCTGATTGTTGCAAAGCCAACCTGAAGACATAAGGAGACAATTGTCTAAAATCGGCAGGGGTACTTATCGGACTATAATAAAGGGCATAAGTAAAGGTTACTTTCAAATCCGTCACTTCCCATCCATGCAATCCCGATTGGCAAGACATACGGATTCCTTCAAAAACGGCATTTTGAAAAGAATGGTTCAGATAACCAAAGGAGATTTCACTTTCGATTTGCACCCCTGACCCTATCGGTAAAGGTTCCAGAGTCAGTCCTATTGAGGCCCAGTAAGGGTTGGGAGGGACTTCGATATGGATAATCTTATTCACCTTCTTTTTAGGTCGTTCTTTGTAGATAGTCTTGATTTCATCAAAATGGGTCTTTACGGAGAATCGTTCTTCCAGCAATGTTTGTATGATTTCTTTTTGGGTTAAACCATATAACGAGATTTCCAATTCATCACTATATGAATTTATGGAAAAGGACAGAGACGGGTCTTCAATAAACAATACATTTAGAGCGGATATCAACTTGCTTCTCTCTTCGGGCTTGTCTGGTCGGACAGAAGATTTGAGGGCGGGATGCTGATGAGATAATCCTTGAATCAGACAAGGTTTAACACCTAAATAATCTCCGATTCTTAATTCTTCTATATCTTCTATAATTGCGATATCATTAGCAACCACTTCATCAACATTTATCTCTTTGCCCTGATAAATGGTTTTTAGATTTTTAATCTTGATGAATTTTTCCGAATCGTTGATTCTTACAACGTCTCGAAGTCTCAGACTTCCGTCAATAATTTTTAGAAAACTTCTTTTATGCCCTTTGGGGTCATGTTCTATTTTATAAAGATAAGCTGAAAGTCTATTTGGGACTGATGCCGGAGGAAATATAAAAGAAATGATGGCGTCTAACAACTCATTGATGCCAATATTGCACATTGCTGATCCATGCAAGACCGGATAGGCTTTGGCTTTTGCCACAAGAGCGATTATCGCATTCCAATAATCTGCCGGTAAGATTTCTTTATCCGCCAAATATAGTTCTAATATATCGTCGTCATGGTTGCATACAAATTCTTTGTGTTCTGCCCTTATATCTGTTGAGGTGCAAATCGGGTAAACTACTCCATCGACAACCGTTTGCATAAACAAGACGTCTTGCGACAGATTTGTTTTTATGTCCAGATATAAACGCTCAAGATTTACGCCGGCACGATCAATCTTATTGATAAATATAATTGTCGGGATTTGCAGTTTTTGCAAAGTCTTGAACAGCAACTTTGTTTGTGCTTGTATGCCTTCCTTTGCCGATAATATGAGGACTGCTCCATCAAGCATTTTGAATGTCCGCTCCACCTCTGCAATAAAATCCATGTGTCCCGGAGTGTCAATGATATTGCATTTCACACCATTCCAAACAATAGATGTCGTAGAAGCCCGAATAGTAATTCCTCTACGTTTTTCTATATCCATAGAGTCTGTTATGGTGTCACCTTTATCAACACTGCCGCGCTTTTCCGTTGCTCCGCAGGCAAATAGCAGATTTTCGGTTACGGAAGTTTTTCCTGCATCAATGTGAGCAAGAATTCCTAAATTTATAATGTTCATTGTTCATTTGATTAAGCAATAATATACTACAATAGATGCATTGCCGAAACGCACCTTTTAATACCTCCTCGTAGCATGTGGAAAACTACAGGATTCTTAACTCGTATTAATATGTATATTATTACTGCCGCATAATTGAACGCAAATTTACGAAAAAAAAGTTCCCTGACAAAAGCACAAAGAACTTTTTTAATCTATACGTATTTTTATTTGGTATTATTAATTTGTTATTTGATGATGAGGGCTATTCATATAAATGTAGGTTAAATTTTTCTGACCATTTCAAACTGTTGTCCTTTTGGGGTAAGTCCTAATGATGACAAGAAACCAGTGACTGATTCACAATCGCAATCAACATTAGTAAATTTGAGTACATCGCTTTGAAAATGACTGACAGCACTTTTAAGCAAGGACTTGCCTATTCCTTTACGCCGGTAATCTTTTGCAACTGCGAGGGATGAAATATCGCCTGATGCCGGTTCAAAGATAACAAATCCGACAAGTTCTTCTCTTTCATAAGCTCCCAATATGTCCAAATTGTCGATTCCGCGTTCCAGTGAAGCCCTGTCATTTTGCCATGAAGGATGAAAATCGAACCAGGCCGTTTGGTTAAGGCAGTTTTTTAAATCCGATGGGAGTATGCGACATGCAGTATGGTTTACTTGCAATACAGGAACAATATCGCTCAGTTTGGCAGAGTAGTAGTTGAAATTTCTCTGTGTTTCAAAGCCTAATTTGCGATATATTTTTATTGCTTTGTGATTGTGTTGCAAAACTTCCAGTACATATTGCCGAACTCCTTGTTGATATATCAATTCGAGGCTGAAAGTGAATATTTTTTGGGTTAGGTGTAATCCCCGGAATGAAGGTACGGTTCCCGTCCCTGTGTCATAAGCCGTCAAGATGTTGTTGTACATGCCTGTTCCGTTAAACACAAAAGAAATCAGCCGTCCTTCGAAAAATGCTCCGAAAGATAGTTGTGGATTGTATCCTCGTCGGTCGAGCATGCGTCGCAATTCATCCGCATTCAAAGAGAAATCATAATCTTTGAATGCGGATGAGAATGCCGCATACAAATCTTTGAAAGAAACGGACTCTAAAGAATGAATGATGATTCCCATATCGGACGGTGTTATGTGTTTGGATTTTTATCACTATTCTCTACGGTTAAACCGTGCTGTTTGAGAAAGCTGAGCTTATCCCAATAACCTCTTTGGAAAACGATTTTATCGTTTTGCACATGGAAGAATCCGCATCCTCGCAACCCGAGCGGATCTTTCCATTCCATGATAGCCCATTCTCCATCCTCGAATATATGCTCAACAATACAAACCATTTTTGAGGTTGCAAATTCATTTACAAACATTTTATGGATAGCTGTTTTTCCTATAACCGGGGTGTTTGCGACTTGATGGTTTATGGCATCCTGAGCGTATAAGTTTGCCAAAGCGACTGCATCGGCGGCGTTGAAGCAGTCAATCCATTCTTGTAGTATCTCTTTTGGCGTCATATTTTTCGTATCTTTTATTCTTTAATATTTAATTGTTGCTTTTTCCTCTATAAGTTAGAATTAGATATTTTTCTAATTCCTTTTGAAATGATCATCAAAAACAAAATTAGTATTTTTTTCTGTTTTACTGATGATTCTGTAGAAATATTCTCGTTCATATTATTGTGTCATAAGGAACGTGTCAAAAAAGCGGTTTCCACATTACAGCTTTATGGTAAAATGAGTTTAACCAACTACATAACGCAATCTGTTGTCGGTACTGTTATCTATTTCCCATTCGTATTCTATTTAGCCCCTTATTGTGGGTATGCAGCAAGTTATCTTATCGAATTCACTCTCTTTGGGAGTCAAATATGGTTGTGCAAATGGTGGCTGACAAAACATAAACAAGGTTAGTTGGAATATTTTTTGGTATAATGTTTATAAACATAAATCAAGAAAGAATAAATAAATTTAATAGAGGCTGCCCAAAAAGAAAGAAATCCTTACAATCACTCTTCTACAGATACTTGCAGAGGGGATAAGATTTACTTTTAGACCTTTTGGATAGCCCCTATTAATATTTTATATAAAATTCATAATTTTAAATTTTTATCCCTTTCGATCG
This sequence comes from uncultured Capnocytophaga sp., assembly GCF_938029845.1. Lineage (GTDB taxonomy): Bacteria > Bacteroidota > Bacteroidia > Flavobacteriales > Flavobacteriaceae > Capnocytophaga. The sequence continues at coordinate 30,654 of NZ_CALHGG010000168.1, read as the reverse complement.
GTTTTCATCCTTAAACTGAAAACCCGGACGCCCGATAATGATATGATTGGCAATGAAATTGCCAGACGGACTTCGTTTATCCATCGGGCTGCGTATCGGTGGTGCATCATCGGTTTGTTGTGGCGATATGCTCCGTACACCTTCCGAAACAGGCTTGACCTCCTGTCCGTCGTTCTCCTTTTCGGCGACATCGGGTGTAGGCGGCGCAAGCTCTAACTGTATTTTGCGGTCAAGCGCGGCAAGTTCGGACTTCAACTGTTTCAGTTCGTCCTCCTTTTTCCATACCTTACTTGCTATCTCCTGCAACTGTGGGACTTCCTTTTCCAGCACCTCGTTCTTTCCCTTATACTGGTCGATGATGGACGGAATCCTCTCCAATGCGTTCAGGAAATTACGTGCGGCGGCTACCGGATCAGCCATCGCCAGATGCCCGTTATTGTAAGTGTACTTGTAGTTTCCCTCCACCACGAAACGGTTGTCGGTAAACTCCAGCCCCTCTTTGAGTATTCTCTCGCTGACCACCTTTATCGGAAAACCGTAAAGTTCCCCGACAGGCTTGTACAAACCGCCCGTCGTGGCGTTCTTGGCGATTTCCTGCAAACGCTTTCCGATAACCTTTTCATCGGTAGAATCCACACCGTCCACCTTGACAGCATTCTGGCGATTGCCCTCCTTATCGGTCTTGACAACGGAAAGAAAGCGGTTCCAATCTTCCGTCATGGCTTCGATTACCGCCGTATTGTTGCGCAGTTCCCCCGTCTTGGCTTCCAGCTTGAACTCCGAATCGCGCTTGCCCTTGTTGAACGACTTGCGTTCCCCTTCGAGCGAGGCGATACGCTTTTCCAGTTTCGCCTTGTCCAAAAGGTCGGTATTGCCGGAGAGCAACGCCATGTACTCCGAGAAGTTCATGCCCGATTTCTCGTCCATAGCCCCCTCGTCGATGGTACGCGCGCCCATCGCCCCGCTTTTGAGCTGCGAGATGAATGTCTGCTTGCAGTGCAGCAGGTTGAACTTGTAGCTGTCCAGCGACTTTTCCACAGCGTAGATGATGACATCCACGTTGTTCCCGGCAAAATGCTTGGCAATCTCGTTGCCTGCCCTGACTCCCCGTCCGTCACGCTGTTGTAGGTCGGACGGACGCCACGGCGTATCCAAATGATGGATTGCGACACACCGTTTCTGCGCGTTCACACCCGTTCCGAGCATGGAGGTGGAGCCGAACAGCACGCGCACCGTTCCGGCGTTCATGGCGTCTATCACCCCCTTGCGTGCCTTGTCGGTCTTGCACTCCTGAATGAAGCGCACCTCGCCTGCCGGGATGCCGTAGTCCTCCGTCAGTTTCCGCTTTATCTCGCTGTACACGTTCCACCCGTCGCCCGGCTGGTACGTTCCCAGATCCGAGAACACGAACTGCGTGCCTTTCTGCGCGTCATACCTGTGGTAATACTCCGCAATCGTCTTGGCGCAGTGCGAAGCCTTGTTGTCGGGGTGGTCTTCGTAATGCGGGTCTATCATGCGCATATCGAGAGCCATCTTGCGGGCGTAGTCGGTGGCGATAAGCATCTTCGCCTTCTCCTCCGTTTCCGACAGGGGTGGTCTGCCCAGCAGCGTGGCGTCACCCGTCTTGGCGAACTGCATCAGCTTTTGGATGAAGTCCTCCTGCTCCGGCGTCGGCGGTATGTGGTGCAGTATCTCGTTCTTGTGCGGACGGTCCACGCCCACGTCCTCCGCCGTGCGGTAGTCGGTTATCTCGTTGTAGAAGGCGGCAAGCTCCGGCACTTTGATGAAGTAGCGGAAACGCTCCTTCTGCACCACGTTGTTCGTCACGTTGAACTCGAAGTCGGTCGTCTTCTTGGCAAAGATAGCCGCCCAAGCGTCAAAGCAACGAATATCCTGCCGTTCCAGTTCCTTAGGGCGAAGGTACTTGAAGAGCAGGTACAGCTCCGTCAGCGAGTTGCTGATGGTCGTACCGGACAGGAACGTAGCCCCCAAGTCCTTGCCCGTGCGTTCCTGTATGGTACGTATGGCAAAGAGCATGTTCAGGGCTTTCTGGCTTCCTTCCGAGTTTCCCAATCCCGCCACACGGTCGTGCCGCGTGTTGAAAGTCAGGTTCTTGAATTGATGGCTCTCGTCAATGAAGATATGGTCGATGCCCATCTGCTTGAAGTCCACCACATCATCCGTGCGCGATTGGATGGCATGTTCCACCTTCTCCAACTTCGCTTCAAGGTTGTGCTTGCGCTTTTCCAGCCCTTTCAGCATCGCCCTCGACACGTTCTTGCCCTGTTGCCGCAGGACTTCGAGATTTTCCTCCACCGTGTCAAGCTCCGCTTGCAGGATGCGCTGCTGCAACTCCGGCGACTGCGGAATCTTGCCGAACTGGTCGTGCGACATGATGACGCAATCGTAGTCGTTGTTCTTGATGTTGTTGAAGAAACGCACGCGGTTGGCGGTCGAGAAGTCCTTCTCCGAGGCATAGAGAATCCGCGCGTTGGGATATGCCGCCTGATAGGTGGCGGCAATCTCCGCGACATTGGCTTTCAGCCCGATAATCATCGGTTTGTGCGCCAAGTTCAGGCGCTTCATCTCATGCGCTGCAATACACATTATCAGCGTTTTACCGGTTCCCACCTCGTGGTCACAAATGCCACCGCCATTCTGTTTGAGCATCCAGACGCAATCCATCTGTGACGGATAGACGCTCTTGATACCCCGGCTTGCCAGCCCTTTGAGGTTGAGGTCGGGAAATGTCTGGTGAGAGCCGTCATACTTTGGGCGCACGAAACAGTTGAACTTGCGGTTGTACATCGTCGTCAGCCGTTCCTTGAACTGCGGCGACTGCTCTTCCAGCCATTCCGAGAACCCGTTGCGGATTTCATCAATCTTGGCGTTGGCGAGCTGTATGCCCTCGCTGTCACGCACCTTGATGTCATTGCCATGCTCGTCCTTACCGATGGATTTCATCATGTCCGGGCAGGTGTTGTGCAGGGCGTGTTTCAACAGGTGCATGCCGTCATAGTTCCGGTAATAGCCCTTCACTAAAAACTCGTCCGTGATTTTCATGGTGCGGCAGCCGCACGCCACCGAAAACTCATCCATGCTTGCGGAGTAGGCGATTTTCACGTCCGTGTCGAAAAGATGGCTCATATAGGCGGCATACACGCCCGTCGGAATCCAGCGTTCCCCGAAATTGAAGTCGAGGTCCTCAAAGGCGATGCGCGGCGGCTCGGCTTCTTTCAGAGCCTCCAACGCCTGCTTCACTTCCGGCATACGTCCGTTTTCGGGGTTGTCGCCCATCCATGCCTCGATGCGCTCCGCCTTTTCTATCACATTCCCGGCGATGAACCTGTCCTTTATCTCGTAACCGGTTACGAGCGGGTTGTAGAAGATGCGTCCTTTGAGGGCGTCAAGCAATCCCTCCTCCGTGCTGTCGGTTATCTCCCGCATATAGTCGAGATTGACCGTGCCGAACTTGTTGAGCGACGCGGAGAGTGCCTCTTCGGGAGAGCTTACGTTGGCATGGCTCTCCACAGAGAAGGAAACGGGACGCTCGAAAATGTCCGCCTTGACGAACCTGCCGTCCTCCGCCCGTTCCAGCGAAAGGATGTCGCGTCCGGCGACATCCATCATCAACAGTTTCACGTTATGCTTGGCATTGAGGTTGCCGTAGCGCATGACAAACTCATCGTAGCAGGTGTTCAACGCTCCGCGTTGCGCAGACCCTTCATCGTGATACTCCGCCTCGTAGCGGTAAAGCCGCTCGTATGCGTCACGGAGTGACACATACAACATCGCTTTCTCCTTCTGGTAGCCGGTCAGGTCAAGCGGTTGGAATGTCGCGCCGTAAGGCGTGAGGCCCTTCAAATAACCGAGATTGCGTGAAGCATCCAGTACCATAGAGCCGTCACGGTAGTGCGGCTCCAGCATACCGTTGAACGGACGGGGAGAAAGGTCGAGAGGTTCCTCCTTCGGCTTTTCCGTTTCAAATTCAGGGAAAAGGGAAGTTGTTGTCTCACTTGCGTTATTGTCCGTAACGGGAACGGTTGCGACTTCCGTCTGTGCTTCGGGGCGTTTTGTCGCTTCCTTTTCCGGCATGTCAATGGCGGGAGCGGCTTTCACCGCCGTCCCGTCCACCCGTTGCTTCTCCTGATGCTGTGCCGCCAGCCTGCGAAGTTCCTTGCGTCGCTCCGGCGTGAGGTCCATCATCATTTCATAGAAACCGTTGATGGGCGGATTGGTGTCCCAATCCAAAGAGGCGTAAATATCATCCAGATCGCCTTTGGCTGCGAAACTCACCGGCTTTGTTTCATGGCTGTCCCTCTTCTCCGTCAGTGGTGCAACAGACGGCTGTGGCGGTGCAGTCGTAACCTTCGGCGTAACCTGCGCCTGCGGTTTGGGAGGCATACGCCTTGCCGGGCTTTCCTTTTTCGCCGTCTTTTTCTTCTTGGCGGGGGCTTCCTGCTTGCGTACTTCCTCGGTCATGCCCCAGAGGTCGAGCAGGGAGAGCTGCACGCCCTCCGAATAATCGGGGCGGCGCGGCTCTATCTCCGACTTTTCTTCCTCCGGCTGCGGTGTTGCCGCTTCGGGCTTCGCTGCCATTTCATGACGTGGCTGTATCTCAGGAGTGACAACCGGTGTGGAAATGGTTTCTGTTACCGTGCTTTTCCCCTGTGCCGGATGCAGGCTGTGCATTTCATACAGCTTTTTGTCCAACTTATACAGCTCAATATCCATATGTTCCCGCAAATCCTCCGCCATTTGCCCGATGCCGTCCCGGTGCATGACTTTATAGGCTGGTTTCCCGTAAGGGTCTGTGCCGCTTATCAGATCCGAGTGGGGAATCATGCCGATGCTGCCGACATACCCGTTCTGGAAACTGCCTATCGGTGTCTTTTCCGTCTGCACGAACAACTCTTCATAATCGTACAGCTCCCGTTTCTTGCCGCTGTTCTTTTGCAGGATAATCAGGTCGCTGCCCACTTCCGTACCCGCGTTGTCCGTGAAGAGGTTGTTCGGCAGGCGTGCGACTCCCACCAGATTGGCATTACGCATCATATACTCGCGTATGGGCGCGTTGGACGGTGCGTCCAGTACCCCTTGAGAGGTGATGAACGCCACGATGCCGCCCTCACGCACCGCGTCAAGGCTTTTCAGGAAGAAGTAGTTGTGTATTGCCTTCGGTGCGGAACGCCTTGCCGGGTCTTGGCTTCCTGTAAATTCCGGGTCGAACACAGCCACGTCGCCGAACGGGATGTTCGAGATGGCAAGGTCGAAATAGTCCGTGAAGGGCTTCTCTATCTTCTCGAATCCCTGCACCCTTACCTTTTGGTCGGGATGCAGGTGTCCCAATATCTTGCCCGTCATCAGGTCTTTCTCGAAAGCCATGATGTCCGCGTCCGGCTTGTTTTCCAGCACGGCATCCACGAATGCGCCCACGCCCGCCGACGGCTCCAGCACACGGTCGGGACGTATGCCGTGTTCATGCAGAGCCTCCGCAATCGTGCCGGTTATCTCCGGCGGGGTGTAGAAAGCGGTCAGCACGGACTGCTTCATGGCATCCACGTACCGCTTGTACTCCGTATCGTCCTTGCTGTTTTCACGCACCAGCCTGTGCAGTTCTACCGTAGGGGTAAACAGTTCGAGGTCCGATTTCGCCCAATGCACGGCATCCGTCAGTTCCTTTGCAGGATTCAGTATGCACTTCAACCCGCCGAAACCGCAATACTTCCGAAGTATGGCTTGTTCCTCGGCGGTTGCCGTCCTCCGTTCCCTGTCAAGGATGAATGCCGTCCGTATCGCCTCGATGTTGTCCCGCAGCCGTTGTTTGCGGTTAAACGCCATATTCCCCGATATAAAGGACGGCGGCTCCCGTCAGCTCCGTGTAGAGCAGGTCGTATTCGGGCGACAGGGCGAAATTGTCGTCCGAAAGGTCATAGGCGGAGAATACGTTGCCGACCGGCGGCAGCAACTTTCGGATGAAGGCTTCGCGTTTCTTTCCCGGCACTTCGTCGGCAAACTCGTTTTCCACGACTTCGCGGAGGATGGCGTACTTGGAATAGCGAAGCCCCCGCAGGAGCGTGTCCATCGCCAACTCCTGCGCCCCTTCGGGCGGATAGCCTTCGAGCCGCGCACGCTCATACGTTTCGGCGGCACGGTCGGCACGCTCCCGGATGAAGGCATCGTCGGAAGCCTGTTCAAACCTGTTCGTGCGGAGGTAGTCCAGCAGGTACAGACCGTAATAGGAAAAGTCGGTCTGACCCTCGTTTTTCTTCTTGTTGTTCATTACTTTGGAATTTAGTGGATTGATAATGACGGGGATAGTCGTCTGAAAAGGAGAAAGAAAAGGCACTCGGTATCCCTCCGAGTGCCACCACTAAATCCAAAGTATGAGTGTAATCCGGTATCGAAGAACAATTCATTACTCTGAACAAGTGGCAAAGGTAGTGCAAATCGAAGACAATACGAAATAAACCCGTTTATTTCTATTGTTGAGGTGCAGCCTACTTTCTCAAAAGTTAATACTATTTCTTCCGTCCTGAAAATTTCCTGCTCGTGTTCCTTTCGGGGAACACGAAAGTCGTGTTATAGTCCCCGTCAAAGGCGACTATGGCGTCGAAGCTCTTGCCCTGCTTGCTCTTGAAGCCTTTGAGCAGCTTCGTATGCCCGTCGGTGAGCAGGTCTTTGATCTCGTCATCGGAAAGGGTGCGGTTCGCTTTCAGGCGGAACACGGGCAGCCCGCACTCCGCGTTGTCGCAGCGTACCACCTTGCCGTAGAACTGCATGCTGCCCGTCCCGCACTTGGGACACTTGCAGCCGGAATCCCTGCGGGCGAACAGTTTGTCGCACGAGAGCAGTTCGGAGGTGATTTCGCGTGTGTACGCCTCTATCTCCCTGCGGAAGGTTTCGGCGGGCATTTCCCCGCGCTCGATGCGTGCCAGATTCTTCTCCCATTCGCCCGTCATGGTTACGTCGGCGATGCGCATCGTCTTCACGACCGAATAGAGGGCAAGCCCTTTTTCAGTCGGCACAAGCGATTTCTTGCAGCGTTCCATGTAGCCGCGCTTGAAGAGCGTTTCGATAATCGCCGCACGGGTGGCGGGCGTGCCGATGCCGCAGTCCTTCAACGCCTGACGGAGTGCATCGTCCTCTATGTCCTTGCCCGCCGTTTCCATTGCCGACAACAGTGTCGCTTCTGTATGCAGCGGCTTGGGTTTGGTCTTTCCCTCCGTGATGGAGCAGCCTTTCAGCGTCAGCGTGTCGCCTTCCCGCCAATCGGGGATGGAGGTTTCTTCCTTGTCCTCCACGCTATAGACGGCACGCCATCCGGCTTGCCTGATGACGCTGCCTTTCACCGTGAACTCCACTCCGGCACACTCCGCCGTGACGGTGGCGGTGTCCTTGACGCATTTTTCGGAGAAAGCCTCGATCATGCGTCCGGCAACCATCTGATAGACGGTGCTGTCCTCTTTGGAGAGGAATAGTGGCTTCTCGCCCGTGACGAGCAGGGCGTGGTGGTCCGTCACCTTGCCGCCGTCCACGCTTCTGCGTGTCGGGACGCATTTCGGCTGCACCTTGCCTTTCCATTCGGGCAAAGCCCCGATGAAGGCGAGCAGCTTGGGGATTTCGGCGAACACGTCTTCGGGTATGTAGCGGCTTCCGGTTCGCGGATAGGTGATGAGCTTCTTCTCGTAAAGCTTCTGCGCGATTTCAAGCGTCTGTTCCGCCGTGAAGCCGTGCTTGGCGTTGGCTTCCTTCTGGAGCGTCGTCAGGTCGTACAGCAGCGGTGTTTCCTCCGTCTTCTCCTTGCGTTCGGCTTTCGTGACGGTGGCTGTGCCTGCCGACTTCACCTTATTATATAGTTCCGTCGCAGGCTCTTTCTCTTTCCACTTTTCGGAAGAGGAAAACTTCACCGTTCCTTCATCGCAGCCGTCCGTTGCGATATGGAGCTGCCAGAAGGCTTCGGGCGTGAAGCGGCGGTTCTCCCAATAGCGTGCGCACACCATCGCCAACGTGGGTGTCTGCACCCGCCCGATGGAGTACGTGCCGTGTCCGGCGGCGATGGAGAGTGCCTGCGTGCCGTTGATGCCCACGAGCCAGTCTGATTCGCTCCGCGCTTTGGCGGCAAGATAGAGGTTGTCGTATTTGCCGCCCGCTTCGAGGTTGCGCAGTCCCTCGCGGATAGCCTTGTCGGTAAGCGAGCTTATCCAGAGGCGGACGAACGGGGTGGTGCATCCGGTATAATGGTAGAGGTAGCGGAAGATAAGCTCACCCTCGCGCCCTGCATCGGTCGCCACGATGATCTGTTCGCTTTCCTTGAATAGCCGGGCAACGGTCTTGATCTGCGCCACCACGCCGCTGTCGGGCTTGTAGCCCTTCTCCGTCTTTACCTGACGGGGGACGAGCGTGAAGGTGTCGGGAATGACGGGCAGATTGTCACGGACGAAACCGCGTATGCCGTAGCCGTCGGGCATGGCAAGCTGCACAAGGTGTCCGAACGCCCAAGTCACGGCGTAGCCGCCTCCCTCGAAATATCCTTCCTCTCTCTTTGTCGCGCCCACGATACGGGCGATCTCACGTGCCACAGACGGCTTTTCTGCAATGATTGTCTTCATATTCTTCTGTCGTTTTGAATTTTACAAATGTTACTTCGGATTTAGTGGCGGACACGGGATTACATCTTCATGCCCTTGTTGTTTCTTTTCTGCTGCTGTTGCTGTGCGGTGTCCTTCGGGGCGGTCTGTCCCTTCCGCAACGGCTCTTTCAGGTTCTTGGTAGCCTCGTTGGTCTTGCCCTCGCTGTTCACCGCCACCTGCGTGCGGCTCTCGTTGGAAGGGGCGACCTTCTGCGCGTTGTCGGGGTTGGTGTCGTAGCGGTACGGGCGTCCCTTCTCCGGGTTGAACTTGATGTACATCGTGGCGTGGAAGCCCTGCTTGTCGGTCACGTTCTCTAATTTCACGGCTTTGCCAGCCACGTAGTCGGCTTTCTGCTGTTCGGTGAAGTCCACGCCGCTCCATTTGCTGATGGGGCGGATGCTGCCGTCGGCGTTCGTCCACGTGTTGCGGCGTTGCTCCTTGTTCGTGCCTCCGGCATTCTCCGTACCCTGCGCCTGTCCCTGTGCGGGGGTGTTCTTCGTTTCCTGCGTCCGGGCGGTACGGGGCGACCTGCCGGTTCCCGGCACGAACTCCACGCCGCGCTGCTCCACGTTCACTTGCAGGGTGGTGACGAACTTCCTGCCGTCCTTGCGCTCGATGAGCTTGTCGCGCACGGGCAGCCCGGCACGCAGCATGTCCTGCTCCTGCTTGGTGATTTCCGTCTTGCCGATGCGTTCCGGTATGCGCACCTTGTTCGTCGGGACATCCGTGATTTCGTTCGTCTTGCGGTCAATACTGACGAACGAGGGGATGATCTCGCCCGTTTCCCTGTCCACGAGGTCCACGACCCTGCCGAGGTTGCCTGTTTCGCGCAGGTTCTTCCGGTCGTCGTCGGAGAACTTGTGTTCCTTGTACTCGTCGAGCTTCTGCTCCTTGCGGATGAAGTGCGGCACAAGGCTGACATTGCCCTCGCCGTCCTTCTTGAAGGAGAGGCGGGCGTCCAGCTCGAAAGCCTCTCCGCCGAAATTGGGCGACACCCTCACCAAGTCGGACTTGCCGTAGTTGAGCATTCTGTTAAGGTCGCCCGACTTTTCAAGGTCGTCGCGCTTCACGCCCCATTTCTCCTCCAACTCCTGCCAGTTGATCTTGCTCTCGTCGATGGGCTGGTAGCCCCGGTTGCCCTGCGTCTGCTGCGGGCTTTCCTGATTCTGTTCGTTTTTCTGTTCCATCTCTTCCTGTTTTTTAGGTTCGTCATCTTGTTTCTGTTCCGGTTGTTCCTGCTTTTCGGCGGACTGCTCCTCCTGTACTTTCTTTTCGTAGCCGGAGGTGTCCACCTTGTGGGGCGCAAGCAGTTCCTTGTTGCCGTCGGGGTCTTTCAGCAAGTCCTTGATAACCTCCAGCAGCTTGTCGGCTTGGTCCGCCGCGACACGGTAGAAACCGAAGCGGCTGGGTTCCTTGCACTGCCGGAAGAAGTTCTTGAAGAAGTTGTCCAGCACGTCGCCGTGCCGGTCGAATTGCAGGAAACTCTGCGCGTTCTCCGCTTTCGCGGGGATGCGCTTGGGGGAGCCGTCGGCGTTCAGCCCGGCTACCACGCTGATTTCGCCCGTCTTCTCGTCACGGACAACCAGCACGTCCTTTTCGTCTTTTTTCTTTGCCATCTGAAAAATGTTTTAATGGTTATTTTTGAAAGAAATTATGGATACGGGCCTTGTAGAAGGCTATATCTTCCTTGCGGAAGTCCTTTACATGTTCGGAGAGGAACGTCAGCACGTCCGCCTCGCTGTAATAGGTCTTTTTGCCGAGCGTCTTGTAAGGCAGCGCGCCGATGCTGCGGTAGCGTTGCAGGGTGCGCTTGCTGATTTGGAGCAGCATGCACAGGTCTTGGTTGTCGAAAAGCCTGATCCCGTTCATCGGGTTCGGGGCTTTGCCGGACGGCTGCATGGAGAGCAGCATCTCGTCCTGACGGTCGAGCCGTTCCATCACCTTCTGCATCCAGTTCTCGAAATTGTTGCGGGTAAGCAGTTCCATGTCCTACGTCCTCCTTCCTTTGGGTCTGCCGCCCGTGCGCAGCGTGTGGTTGCGTTTCAGCTGTTCCGGTGTCGCGGCTTCGCCCGTGACGGTGCTGTCTTCGAGCAGGCGGTCTATTTCAGACTGCCGGTAGCGGCACTTGCCGCGCAGCACGACATAGGCGATGCGCTGTTCGCTGCGCATGCGCTGGAGGGTGCGGCAACTCACGTTCAGCAGGTGCGCCGCCTCGCGGGTGGTGAGCAGCCTGTCGGGGGATTCTTCCTTCCTACCGCCGGAAACGGCACGCACGTGTGCCGCTATCTCGGCTATCTGTTCCGTCAATGCGGTGAAGGCGGAACTTTCCATCGTTATCACTTTCATATTCAGTCCTTTCTTTTGGTTTATTTGCATGAACATAGGCTGCGCCTCGGCATACCGTTCAAGCGAGCTTGACGTGCTGCGCTCGGCTTGCGCTATGTTTCTGCGACAAAATTCGGCAATAAACCAAAGGGGCTTTAACAGCTCACTACGTGGCTCACGTAAGATTTTTACGGATAATGGCTCCGTAACCCGGACAGACGACGCAACAAGCTGCCTTTTAGTGGGAAACGGCACGTGTTCAAGGCGGCTTCGTTACCTTTGCGGCAAACTCTGAAATGTTTTGCTTATGGAAATAGTATCTATCGAGAAAAAGACCTTCGAGATGATGGTGGCGTCCTTCAACGCCCTCGCGGAGAAGGTAGCCGCCCTGAGGCGCAGGAGCGACGGCGGGCGGATGGAAAGGTGGCTCACGGGCGAGGAGGTCTGCGGGCAGTTGAGGATCAGCCCGCGCACGTTGCAGACCTTGCGTGACAGGCGGCTTATCGGCTACTCGCAGATTAACCGCAGGTTCTATTACAAGCCGGAGGAGGTCAAAAAGCTCATTCCGCTTGTCGGCACGCTCTATCCCTGCGGGAAATGATTTGATTTTTATTATTCACAACCCACTGAATCCGAAATGATGATGAACGAGAACAATGAAGTGTTTACAATGGAGGACGAGCCGCTTGCCTCCGTCGTGCAGAACATGCGCAAAGGCTCGAAATGGCTCTCCGCCTTTCTGGAAAGTTACCGCCCGCCGTTGGACGGGGAACGTTACCTGACGGACAGGGAGGTGGCGGAACTGCTCCGTGTCAGCCGCCGCACCTTGCAGGAGTACCGCAACAACAGGGTGCTGCCCTTTATCCTTTTGGGAGGGAAGGTGCTTTACCCCGAATCGGGGTTGCGTGAGCTGCTGGAGGCGAACTACCGCAAGCCGATGGAATAAGGCGGCTGCATGAAAAAAAAGGAAACGGGCAACTCCTTCACGGGGCTGTCCGTTTCCTTTTTATTCTTATTATTATATGTCTTCTGCGTTTTCAGCAATACCCGGCTTTTCCGTTCTGTATGAACATCACGTATGCCTGCCGCTTTTCCTTCGAGAGTGCTTTCTCTACCAGCCACGTGCGGAACACGTGTGCATGGTAGGTGTTCAGCCGGAAGGCAACGGGGATGATGATTTCAAGCGAGTAAACATCCGCGTGCAGCCCGTTTTCAAGCCGCATGTAGCGGCACACCTCGTAGTCGTTCAGCACGTCCGGCTTGCGGACGGCTCTGATGGCGGCGTTCACAGCCGGGACGCCCGTGTGGAACAGTCCGGCGATTTCTGTGGCGGTCATCCATATCTCGTTACCGGTTACGCTGACCGTGTTGTCCTCTATGATGATGGTTCCTCGTGTCATGGCTTCTCTGTTTTTAGATGGTGCAACATGAAAATTCCTCGATGCCGTTCAACCTTGCGGCAAGGTTCTCCATGTCTTGGTTGAGCTTCTCTTTGGTGATTTTCGCGTATATCTGCGTCGTCTTTATGCTCTTGTGTCCCAGCATGGAACTCACCGTTTCGATGGGTACGCCGTTGGAGAGGAACACCGTCGTGGCTGCCGTGTGGCGGCTCTGATGCCACGTGATATGCTTGGTGATACCGCAACGCTTGGCGACGGAACGGATTCCGGCAAGGCACGTGTTGTAGTGGGGAACGGGGAAAATCCTGCCGTTCCCGCACAGACCCCGGTATTTGTCGATGATGCGCTTTGCGATGTCGAGCAGGCGGATATTGGACACCACGCCCGTCTTCTGGCGGTTGATGTTTATCCACTCGTGTTCGTCGAAGTAGGTATGGATGTTCTCTTCCGTCAGGTTGCGCATGTCGGCGAACGACAAGCCCGTGAAGGCGCAGAACAGGTAGAGGTCGCGGTAAAGCTCCTGCTTGGCGTTTTTCAGCCTGCCCTCCATCAGCAGCCGGATTTCCTCTTTCGTCAGGAAACTGCGTGTCGTTTCCTCCTTCTTGATTTCATACTCCCGGAACGGGTCGCGTGTGAGCCACTCGTTGTTGATGGCGATGAACACCATCGTCCGCAAGGGGCAGACATACAGCCACACGGTATTGGTGCAGCAGTGCTTGTCCGTGCGTAGGAACATCTCGAAGTCGGAGATGAAAGCGGGCGTAAGCTCTTTCAGCGCGATGTCCTTCACGCGGTAGCGGATGGTGAGGAATTCTTGCAGGTGCTTGTAAACGGTCTTGTACTTCAGGAGCGTGCCTTTGGCTTTCATGCCAGCCTCCACCTGTTTCTCGTAGTCCTCGTTGTGCTGGCGGAACACCTGCATCAGCGTGTGGTAGCGGTGTTCCAGTCCGAGAAAGGCGTTCTTGACCTTCTCCGCCGTGACGAAATTGTCACGCTCCATGATTTCCTGATAATGTCTGTTGATGCGCACACGCATCTTGTCGAGCATGCGGTTCGTTTCGAGTGCCGCCGTGCTTCTGCCCGTGACACGTCCCCCTTTGGTGTCCCACAGCTTGGGATCGACGGTCAGTTTGCAACTGAACTGCGTCTGGCTGCCGTCCACCGTGATGCGTCCCATGACGGGTACTGTCCCGTCCTTTTTCACTACCTGACGTTTGAGGTAGTAGATTACTGAAAATGTACTCTTCATCGTCCTTAATTTTTTTAGGTTCAAAATTAGTCGGTGAAGAGTCCGTCGCCGGTACGCAAAACGGGGAGGAACGGCGCAATCTTTTTCCGTAACCGGATTTGTTGCGTGGGTTGTCAATAACTCACTAATCCTTAACGCCTTGTTTCGTTATCCGTGTCCGTTTGTCGCCTTTTCGGGCATGGTTACGGACAAGTAACGTAGCGGCGTCCTGATTTGGCTTTAGGGGTGATTGCGATGGCTTCACGAATAATCGGAAGCACAACTGAAACCCTTGTAACTCAATTCTATCACTATATCTTTCCGCATTTCACTTTTTTGTAGTAACTTTGTGATCTCAAACAACTCCGTACTTGTACCTTAAAAACCAAAAGCTGTTGTGAGTTGCTTTCAAATTCGTGACTTTGTGATCTCAAACAACACATTACCACTCTTCACGGAGGAGACTTTAATTGTGAGTTGCTTTCAAATTCGTAACTTTGTGATCTCAAACAATCTCAATCTTTAAAAGAAATTGATTGTCTGTTGGTTATCGCAAAAGTTCAAAAAGAAAAAACCTTCTCTTTTATTCTATCTTAGGAATAAAAAGGAAGGTTTTTCGCTTTCTAAAATTTAAAAAAGAGTGAGCTGAATACAATCTTTAGGTGGATCTTTCTTCGTCTGACAATAGAAGATCTCTATTCCTCCAAATTACTTGTCAGTAATAGTCAGTATGGCTACTTTCCTGTAAGGAGGTAACCATTGCTTGACACACTTGATATGTACCTCGGCATTCTCCTTGCCAAGGGGAGGTGCCGCTCATCACAGCTGATAAGGATTACATTGTTTTTCATCAGTTCCTGTATCAGCTGGTGGGAGAGAGTGATTTGGTAATGGTCAAGCATCAGTAGTCCTATATCTTCTATAGGAATACTACCTTTTTCTTCTTTACTTTCAGGGTCAGTAACCTTTAATTGTTTGTCTTTCAGCTTCAAATAAGCTGGGTTACCTATATAAATAGAACGGTATAACATAGCTTATATGATTCAATTGTTTAATGTTCAATATTTAGTATTCTCCAATACTTACTATATTTCCTAAATGATTAATACGAACTTTTATAATACCTTTTAAAAGAGATAATCCTCCTCGCTTCCAAGTGATATCTTTCAAAATATTATTAGTCTCCACATTTGTTTCCAAATGATGTCTGAAGAAATAATCCTTAATAGATATTTTTTGTACTCTAAACAAGTTTGGACTTATTAATTTCTTATTTTTTGGGTCTAATAGGTCTATTTCAGAAGGGTTAAATCCAGTTATTTCGTTAGGGAATACAAACATCTCATTCTGTTTCATGGTGAATAAGAATTGCCAACCTTCTTCTTGTTTGTAAGTTTTATCTATGATAGGAAGTCCTTGCTGAGCACGCACAACAGCTTCAAAGAAGGAGACGATTTGTTCTTGCAAATTTCCTTTTTGATCACGATAAATGGCAACATGGTGGTTATTACCTGTACTTACAAAATCTACAGGGATCTCTTGCCCTTCTTTGTCTAAGATAGGTTTTCCTAGGTGATCTTTCTTACTATGTAAGGCTTGAGCATTCTTTACACCACTGATAGTAACTCGCTTGATTGAAATTCCTTTCTCTTTGTTGAGCCAAATAGGATTCTTATCTAAATCAGCAAAGGCTTTTTTAGGGTCATTGTTATAGGTTTTAAGTCTTTCTTTAAGGATACGCTTTATACCTTCATCTACTATTTTTTCAATAGATATCAAATCTTTGAAATTATCAGGAGAAATGTTTTTGCGAATGCTATAGTCTTCTTCTAAATAAGTAAGATTTACTTTCTCAGGTAAAATTTTAGTTTTAGCATCATCCAAATAGATAGGATTCTTAGAAAGAGCATTCTTTCCTGTAAATGCCTTTTTAGGATTATTTTCATTTGCTTCTAATCTTTTTTGTAACGCATATCGATAAATAGGATTAGATACTTTTGAAATAGTTTCTTTATCAAATTTTGAGCCTATCTTTTCTTCTTTATTACTATAATAATGATATTTGCCATATATAGTTTCTTTATGTAGTTGCCCTCGTGGTGTAAGTGTTTCTTGTTTTTTATTTGTACCAACTATCTTATTTATACTTTTGGTAACTACTTTATTCTTTGTTTTATGAGAAATGAGTATTTCTTCTAAATGTTTTTTAGCTATTTGTCTAAAACCTGGTATTGGTTCTATGAAAACCCTTTTTTCATTACCATTTTCATCGTGTATTTTAGTAGTTTCTTTTCTTTCTATACCTAAAATATCAGCATATAGTTTATTGTTTTCATCTTTTCGAGCATTCAGATGATTGAGATATTGTATATAAGAGGGTTTGGTAAAGGCAACAGTAAGCGCATCCATAGCATGATGACGATGGTCATTACGCTTTGTCCACTCTTTTATCACTTCTACTTTTCTACCATCTCTACGCTCTATTATTTCAGTAAGTCCTAAATCCCTGTATTTAGGCATGTTTAGTTCTTTCATGATATCTATTAGCCCCCAATCTTCACGTAACCTATCAGTAATACTTCCTGATGTGCTAACAACACTTCTAGTTATTTGGAAAAGTAGCTCCTTCGCCTTTTTGGCTATATATTGAGTTTCTCTCAAGTCTCTGTTGATAAAGCCGTCGTTAATTTCGGTTGCTTTTTTTAGTAAATTTCTATACTTGGTAGCTGAAATGTTTTTAGTTTTAAAGGCATTTTCTACTCTTGCAATATATTGGTTAAGTTCTTCTTCACCTAAAGAAGAATCTATAAAATCAAAAGCTGTATTTTCTCCTTTTTTGAGATTGAAATCTCTGTAAGCTAATGTCTTATTTGAGAAACTATCATCAAACACTCTTGCTTTAGGAATGATATGTTCAATATCAATATTCTTACTAAACAATAGTTCTTTAGGAATATAGGTATTGGTATATAGATCCTTATAGCCATTATGAGCTAACTCTTGATATAATCGATAACGAGTGATATCATTTTTAGTAGGATTTTTGATGCCAAAATCTGAGATAAGTATACTCTTAACCTTTTCTTGTTCTATGGTAGCATTCTTTATATTTAGGGTCATTTCAGCTCGTTCTTGTGCATTTTTCTTTAGTTCACGGGCTAATTCTATACGAATTTCATCAAAATGGAAGTACTTAATGATGTTTCCTTCAGCATCCTTCTCACTATTTTTTTCTATTAATGCATTTACGACATTAATCATTTGGTTGAGACCTTTTTCTACAACAGGATTTCTTAAACTATTCTTCTTTAGTGGAGAAATTAGGTCTTTTAGTGGCCTATTATTCAGTTCTTCTTTTGTTAAAGAAAGTTTGGAGTGCCTATATCCTGCTAATTCACAAGCAGTACTATATTGGTTCTCCTTTATATAAGGATATATTTTACGAATGGCTTTCGCCGAGAGACTACCATAATCATCTTGAAATGATATGTTTGAAAGAAACACAGCATGTTCTCTTTTGAAACCGAATTTATCTTGTAATAATTTGTAAAGTGTTTCATTACCAGAGGGAGAATTATCACTTTCATAAGAATAGAGTAAATGCCAAAGTTGATAAGAAGCCTGTTTTTCAAAGTCTTTAATAGGTAGAGTAGCATCAAAATATAGTATTGCTGTACTGATACCTAATGTTTCAAAAATATGTTGTATATTTTCTCTTATTTCCTTTGCAGAAAGAGGAGATTCTTCTAAATACCAATCCTCTTTATCTGATTTTATTCTCAAAAAGGTCTTTATATCATACCCCTCTATCTCAATAATCTTCAAATAAGCCTCATAAAGTGATTTTTGAGTTCTATTTCCTTCTAACTGATTGTAATTGATTTCCCATTCTTGAGGAATATAACCTAATAAACGGATTACTTTATCTGCTTTTAGGTTGCCTTTTAGGTTAAGTTCCTCAAAAAGAAGTTGCTTACACTCCATATCTAAGCTAAAGAATGTTTCAGAGGGTGTGCCGAATAATTCAAAAAGCAAAGGAGCAGGTGTAACAGCTTTCTTTTTTCGAGTTCCTTTCTTTTTACAAACAACATTATTGAGGATTTGCCAAATTTTGAATTCTTGAAATAGGGGAGATGATTTGGGAATGACGCGAACTCCAATCTGCTTAGTGACAGTTTTTCCTTCTTTTTCAATAGTAATCTCTTTATTTTCAAATTCACAAAGAGAGATCAATCCCTTTTGTGATTTAAGTCTGCGTTGATAGAAAATTATAGTATCTCGGATCTGTTTTTTCAAATCCTCTGTAAGTTCTTTGTGGAAACGAGCTTGTGTTTCCCAAATACGTTCAAATTCGTCTAAATAGTCTTGTCGGTAAAATACTTGGTTTTTAAGGCTATAATGTTTATTTTCTTTCAGTTTTGCATATAAAAATTGTCCTATTGTTTGCTTATTGAAATAGAGTTCCTTACTTCTATCTGAAATATTCCCTAGATAGTTATTTGCATTGTTCAAATTGTTATTGATTTCGGCTAATACATAGGCAACTTCCTCTTTTGAGAGCTTCTTGGAAAGCGCATCTGCTCTCCAGCGATCTGCTTGCAAGCGAGTTTTTTCCTTAGTACCTCTATTTTCAGCAGTATTAAAATGATAATAGTTATAAAAAATACTTGAGGAATCCTTTTTGTTCTTTCCTTGCAAAGCCTTGTAAAGATCTTCTGTTAAGATATCAGGAAAGAATTCCTTTTGAAAATTCCAAATACGTTCAAATTCCTTTTGTAAGTCTGAATGATAGAAGTCGGGAAGCTGTTTCTTCCCTTCCTTGAACAACTGTAATGCCAATTGACCAGGTGTTAAGTCTTCATCATATAGACGTTTGGCAATATCCATTCCATCTATTATCTGTCCGTCTTCTTTATTTTTAACTTTTCTACTGCTTTTATAACCTCGCTTTTTATTAATAGCAAGGAAAACTCTTGCTAATTCATCTTTTTCGATGCGTTCAACAGCAGCTTTAGCTCTCAATTGCCAAGTAGAGTGGGTGGTGTTTTTCCCATCTTCAGCTAAGATCGTAGAAGAATTAATAAGACCTGCTTGAAGTGATAATTCAATAAGATACCTTCTCCTTAGTTGATAGCGGTCAAGGTTTATTCTTGCTCCATGTTTGAGTGTTCTATCGGCATTAGTACTAATAGTTTTTCCTCTTTCAAAATTAGATAACTCATCTGCACTTAGAGGAATAATACGGACTCCAATATCCTCAATAGTTGATTTTTCTCGGTCTTCATCTTCTATAATATGGGAAAAACCAATAGAAGTGGTACCCAAGTCTAATCCTAAAATATGTTTTCTCTTTTTCATCTTTTATGGTATTTAAATATGCTACAAAATTAATAAAAAAATCCATATTTTAATTTGTTATTTAGAGAAAATATTGTACCTTTGTCCCATATTTGAAAGCAACTCACAATAAGGATTATTCCGTTGTGAAAACATCTAAAGGAGCCCCTATAGTAATATAGGGGTTGTTTTTTATATCTTTGCACTTTATTCTCACTAATCATTCTTCACTTCCCATGACAGACACCTATAAAACCATCACTCAACCCGTTACCGATATTATCTATAAGGATAAAAGCAGTAAGTTTATAGGTTATTTGTACCCTATTACTACCGAAGAGGAAGTAAAAATGCACTTGGAGGCGGTTAAGAAAGAACACTTTTCTGCGCGGCATTGGTGCTATGCCTATCAGTTGGGCAAAGAGCAATTTACCTATAGAGCGAATGACGATGGCGAACCCAGCGGCACGGCAGGGCTGCCTATTTACAGGCAGATACAATCCTTTGAGGTAACTAATGTTCTACTGATTGTAGTGCGCTACTTTGGTGGGATCAAGTTGGGGGTGAGTGGACTTATTACTGCCTACAAAACTACCGCTCAGCTCACCCTACAAGAAGCTGAGATAGAGGAACGCACCATTGACCTTACTTACCAGATTGTCTTTGATTATAAGGATATGAATAAGGTGATGAAAATCATCAAGGATAGAAACCTGACTGTTCTTTCCCAGACCTTAGAACTGAACTGTACGCTCCTTATAGAGGTACGCAAGGCTGAAGCCAGCTATGTAGAACGGCTTTTTGAGCAGCTTTATGAAGTTACTATCATACCGATAGAGGGATAAAGTTAGTAAAGAATTTCCTTTTTTATATAAAGAGAACTTAGTATAATACAAACAAGAGAATTACATAGATATGCTTATAATAAGTAAAATTACAAAAAAGTATAAGTCAATTCCGAGTGATTTTGACATAGAGAATGTTTATTGCTTAGAAACACAGCAAGAGTACTATGAAGAGGGGCATAAAAATTATTATCAACTCATAGATATAGATAAGCCGATTCCTCTTGAGGTGCTGAGCAAAATACATTATTTAAAAGTAAGTTATTCTGAAGGGCGTAGTTTTGAGGCATTACAAAGGGAGTTAGGAAGAATGACCTCCCTGCATACACTATCGCTTCCTGCTATTTATATGGAAAAGGTTCAATTGTTGCCATTTCCAAAGTCTTTGAGAAGTTTGAAGATTATAAATGAAAGTGCGTTTAATGACTTTTTTAAAAGAAATAAAAAGATTTTTCAAAAAGAGAAACTCCTAAAGGATTTGAAGTTAGAAAATCTACTTTTTTTAAGGATACTTCACCTATCAAGTGCCAAATCTATAGAAGAGTATATTCAGCTCTCACCAGAGCAATTTCCTAATTTAGAATTTGTAGAGTTTCACAATGATGATAAAGGTTATTTCTTGAAGCAGTTACAGACATTTTCTACTATAAAGCATTTAAAATTGGGTCCTGTAAAAGTACCTCTTTTTGAATCTTTAGCTCCTTTTAGTAATACTTTAGAAAGCCTAAATCTATGGTGTACAAAAGATTCTTTTACTTTTAAGGGTATTGGCATATTAAAAAGGTTACAAACTATTTGGATCAACTCAACCTATTGTGATACGGATTGTAGTGCCTTCTTGGAGGTTCCTCAGATAAAGGAAATTACGCTAATGTATGGTAAGAATGTAACTAACGCAGAGGCGATTTTAGAGCTCCCGAACTTGGTCAATCTCGAACTTTCAGATTGTAAAACTCCTGATAAAAAGAAGCTGATGACAAGGGAGCTAAAGAAAAAATTTGTAGAAAGAGGGTTTAAAAGTGTTTGGTAGTATAGGAGATTATATTTTAGCAAATACAAAGTAGCTCTTAACTTTTTAATATAAGAATAATAAAGCCAATGATACAGACAGATAAGCCCATAAGCTCCAGCGGATATGGTATAGCTATTATTTCGGCGCAACTATTCCACGAACAATGCAAGGAGCATAAGATTCGTTCTAAAAAAATGCTCTCTTATTTCGATAAGAACCCTCCTCTCTTTTATGAATTTGCAGCAAAAGGGGCTTTTATTCCTATCTCTCATATTCATTCGTACTATTACCAAGTTTTCTTTACAATAGGTGATAATAGGCAAACTCTTGAGGAATGGGATTTTATTCCTACTAAAGAGACATTTTGTTTGGAAATAAAGGATGGGGCGCTTTGGGTAGTTAGCTTTGAGCAATTGGAAGCGTGGAATTACAAGGACTTGGAGGGATGTACTGCCATAGAAACCTATTATTATCTCACCTATGAGGGAGAAAAACAGATAGCTTATAAGGCAGCTAAGTATCCTATTGCTAATGGGAAATACAAAGTAAATATAATAGGTCTGAGGAAAAAAGAA
Source organism: uncultured Capnocytophaga sp. (assembly GCF_938029845.1). Taxonomy (GTDB): domain Bacteria; phylum Bacteroidota; class Bacteroidia; order Flavobacteriales; family Flavobacteriaceae; genus Capnocytophaga. Next base: position 9,299 of record NZ_CALHGG010000168.1, on the reverse strand, counting down.
GTAGAAAAGGAAGAAAAATTCCGAGAGGGATACGCTTTTCTTTTGCAATTGGAAAAAGTAGCAACCCTCCCTAACACAGATGATGCCTCTCAGTTAGATTTTTCTGAATTGTTTGCATAATTGTAACTGTAAATGTGGTGTGTACAATGTGTAATCATACTTTTGCATACTTAAAGCCCTATTTTGAAAATAAAAAATAAGCTTACTAATAAGAAATTAAATGATAAAAGAATGGACACACAACTAGAAGATATTTTAAATAGGATATTACAATCTTATCCTCAGGACGTATTTACAAAAAATATTGAATTTATAAGAAAGACGAATGCTAATTTAGAGAATGTAGATACCATACAGAGTATAAAAACATTGGCAATATTATTAGAAGTATTGGGAAATGCAGAATTAGCTTTACAAACCTCTAGTATAATTGATAAAATAGAGTTTACAGGGGATATGCTTATCTGGGAAAAAGTGAGAGATGTTCTGATATTGGAATACTTCATATATCAAGAGAGGAAAGAATTTCAAAAAGCTAAAGCCCTTATGGACAAAATGACTCTAGTATTTGAAAGAGGAGATGAAGCTCAACAACGTAAATCTAAGAGAATATTGGATAGGGTGCTAAATGGATCTCTATTACATACGGAAGAAATAGAAAATGCAATAAAACGCAATGATATTAAGGCAGAGATTCATCATCATTACCTCCAATATAATATACTTAAATATATGAAAATTAGAGGCGGCTCAGAAGCTTATCCTATTGAAAAGTTGGATCCTATGATTGAGGAAGAAAAGCAATTTATTGCAAAGCATATTGATAAGGCTCTTTTTTAACTGAACCTTATTTTGTAAAGAAAATAGTGTTTTTCTATTGACTATTTTGTAGGAAAGACGTATCTTTGTACATTGCCTACATGGACAAAAAACTATCTGAATAAAAACAGTATTATGGCAGGAAATACATTTGGGCATCTTTTTAGGCTCACTACTTTTGGTGAATCGCACGGAGAGGCTATAGGTGGCGTGATTGATGGTTGCCCTGCGGGAATCGCATTGGACTTCGAAGAAATACAAAGAGAGCTTGATAGGCGTCGGCCTGGGCAATCGGCTATCGTAACCCAACGAAAGGAAGCTGATAAGGTGCAGTTTCTTTCGGGTATCTTTGAGGGAAAAACCACAGGAGTACCTATTGGGTTTATCATAGCGAATACCCAACAACATTCTCAGGACTATGACCACTTGAGGGAGCTATATCGTCCCTCTCATGCGGATTATGTATATGAGCAGAAATATGGCTTGCGCGACCATCGTGGGGGCGGACGTAGTTCTGCACGGGAAACAGCCGTTCGCGTAGTAGCGGGAGCCATTGCCAAGCAGTTTCTGAAAGGCATAAAAATTACGGCCTATGTATCAGCCGTAGGAGAGTTATCATTACCTGAAGAGGATTATAGTCAGCTTGATTTTTCCCAAATAGAAAAGAATCCTGTGCGCTGTCCAGATCCCGTATTAGCAGCGCAAATGGAAGCCTATATAAAAGAGGTACGCAAGGACGGAGATACCGTAGGAGGGATTGTTTCTTGTGTCATACAAGGTGTACCTGTGGGACTGGGCGAACCCGTTTTCGATCGCCTGCACGCTGAGTTAGGAAAAGCAATGCTCTCTATTAATGCCGTAAAGGGATTTGAGTACGGAGGGGGATTCGCCTCTACTAGAAAAAGAGGTAGCCAAAATAATGATATATTCCTACCTGATGGCACGACTCGTACCAACTACTCAGGGGGCATACAAGGGGGCATTTCCAATGGAATGGATATTTATTTCCGTGTAGCCTTCAAGCCAGTGGCAACCCTTATGCAGGAGCAAGAGACGATCAATAGGGCAGGGGAGGTGGTGCAGTTCCAAGGAAAAGGCAGACACGACCCCTGTGTAGTACCTCGTGCGGTACCCATCGTAGAGGCGATGTCTGCCTTGGTGCTTGCTGATTATTTGCTGATACACAATGCCTATAAGGAGCTTTCTTGAAGCTTTTCCTGAAGCTCCTTGAGTAGGTCTCGATAGTGTGCTGCTTGAATGAAGTCCAATTCTTTGGAAGCGGCTTCCATCAGTTTGCGAGTTTGTTGTATTTCTTTCTCGAGTTCTCCTCTGCTCATAGGTTTGGTAGGGGAGTGTTCTTTCTTTTTCGGGGTATTCTCGTAATGAAATTCCGTAATAGGGCTTTTGCTGAGTGGATTCTCTATCTTTTTATGGAGAGGCTGAGGAGTGATGCCGTAGGTGAGGTTATAGTTCATCTGCTTTTCCCTTCGGTAGGCAGTTTCGTCAATGGTTACGCGCATACTGTCGGTGATTTTGTCAGCATACATAATCGCACGTCCGTCTATATTACGGGCAGCGCGTCCTACCGTTTGTGTCATAGAACGAGCCGAGCGCAAAAAGCCCTCCTTATCAGCATCCAAGATAGCTACCAAGGATACTTCTGGGAGGTCTAATCCTTCCCTGAGTAGGTTCACTCCTATAAGTACATCAAAAAGCCCTTTTCTAAGGTCTTGCATAATCTCAATACGCTCCAGCGTATCCACGTCACTATGCACATAGCGGCAACGTACCTCCATCTTTGTTAGGTACTTGGTTAGCTCCTCCGCCATACGCTTGGTAAGGGTGGTTACCAGTACACGTTGGTCTTCTTCTACACACTTTTGTATCTCTTCCAAGAGGTCATCTATTTGGTTTTTGCTAGGGCGTACCTCTATCTTAGGGTCGAGCAAACCAGTAGGGCGAATGACCTGTTCCACATATACGCCTCCGCACTTCTGCAATTCGTAGTCTGCGGGGGTAGCACTCACATAGATCACCTGATTTTGTAGTGCTTCGAACTCTTCAAACTTAAGCGGACGGTTGTCCATCGCTGCAGGAAGTCGGAAACCATACTCTACCAAGTTCTCTTTTCTGCTCCTGTCGCCCCCATACATAGCGCGTACTTGGGGAACGGTAGCGTGGCTCTCATCTATCACCATAAGAAAGTCCTTAGGGAAATAATCTATCAGGCAGAAGGGGCGACTTCCAGCGGGTCGCCTGTCCAAGTAGCGCGAATAGTTTTCTATCCCAGAGCAGTAGCCGAGCTCACGTATCATCTCTAAGTCAAAATTAGTACGTTCTTCCAAACGCTTTGCTTCCAAGGTTTTCCCTACCGATTGAAAGAACTCTATTTGCTTGACCAAGTCATCTTGGATATCACGAATAGCGGCCTGCAACACATCAGGAGAGGTGACGAACATATTGGCTGGGTAAATATTGAGCTTCTCCAAGCGTTCTATGGTCTTATTCGTCTCACGATCAAAGGATTCTATTAGTTCGATTTCATTCCCGAAGAAATGTACCCGAATAGGTGTTTCGCTATATCCAGGGAAGACATCGATAACATCCCCCTTTACTCTGAAATTCCCATGAAGGAAGTCAGCCGTAGTGCGTGCGTATAGGCTTTGTACGAGTTGATGCATAAACTTGGTACGGGTGAGCGTTTGCCCCTCTTCTATAGAAATGACATTCTTCTGAAACTCCAAGGGGTTTCCGATACCATACAGGCAGGACACAGAAGCCACCACGAGCACATCACGGCGGCCAGAGAGTAGGGCAGAGGTAGTACTGAGACGCATTCGCTCAATATCCTCATTGATAGACAAATCCTTCTCTATATACACCCCAGTAACAGGGATATACGCTTCAGGCTGGTAGTAGTCATAATAGGATACGAAGTACTCCACAGCATTGTTCGGGAAGAAAGCCTTAAACTCACTATAAAGCTGAGCGGCAAGCGTTTTGTTATGCGCCAAGACCAAGGTAGGTACCTGTACCTGCTCCACCACATTGGCAATGGTAAAGGTCTTCCCAGAGCCGGTAACCCCTAAGAGTGTTTGGTATTTCTCTTGATCATTGATACCATTGACCAAAGAGGCAATAGCAGTAGGCTGGTCGCCCATAGGTTTAAAATCGGATACTAATTGGAATTTCATTTGAGGTAATGTTCGTACATCATCTTAACGCCCTTTTCTAAGGAAACGGTATGTTTCCAACCCAAATTGTGTAGCTTGGTAGGGTCGGTGAGCTTTTTCATGGTGCCATCGGGTTTGGAGCTGTCGAATTCTATTGTTCCATTGTAACCAATAGTTTCACGAATCAGTTCGGAAAGGGCTTTGATACTTAGATCAATGCCTGTTCCTATATTAATATGAGTGTTACGTACTTCCTTGTTATCAGCAATATAGGTATCCTTAAAGTTGATACGTTCCATAATAAATACACAAGCATCGGCCATGTCCTCACTCCATAGGAATTCCCTAAGTGGCGTACCAGTACCCCAGAGTACTACTTTATCTTTTGATACTCCATATTTGGCAAGTATATTGATAATATCCTCCTGTTTGTTCTCTCCTGTGATATATCCCTCGATAGGACGTTTGTTGAGGTCTTCTTTAATACTCAGCCAATCATCTTCGAGGAGTGCCTTGGCTAAATGTATCTTTCGAATCATAGCAGGAAGTACGTGAGAGCGCTCTAAATCAAAATTATCATTAGGTCCATAGAGATTGGTAGGCATTACTGAGATAAAATTAGTACCATACTGTAAGTTATAGCTCTCACACATCTTGATACCTGCAATCTTTGCAATGGCATAAGGCTCATTTGTATATTCTAGAGGTGAGGTAAGTAGGCAATCTTCAGGCATAGGCTGAGGAGCTTCCTTTGGGTAGATGCAAGTACTACCCAAGAAAAGGAGCTTCTTTACTCCATTTTCATAGGCGGCATGGATCACATTATTCTGAATCATGAGATTCTCATAAATGAAATCTGCGCGGTAGGTATTATTGGCCATGATACCCCCCACTTTAGCAGCTGCTAGGAATACATATTCGGGTTTTTCTTTTTTAAAGAAAGCTTTAACAGCTTCGGTATTGCGCAAGTCCAATTCAGTATGAGTACATCCAATAAGGTTGGTATAGCCCTTGCTTTTAAGGTTTTTCCATATAGCTGACCCTACTAAGCCTCGGTGTCCAGCTACATAAATTTTTGCATTTTTGTTCATAGTAATGTAATATTATTGAAAAAATCAACTTAGAATAACCAAAATAGTATTCCAAATTGATCTTTATAGTTCAGAGTAATAGATTATTAAACAATTAATCATCAACTTCTTTGGCTTGATCCTTGATAGCTGACTTCTGTCCATGAATATCTATCATATATTCCTGTCCATTTTCTATAAGCAGCCACTGGGTAATTCCTTTGGCATGGAGTACATCAAGGTCAATAACTTGCCTATCCATAAGATAAGTGACGGATTCATGAACTGTATGTCCGATAACAAATTTCTTAGCCTTCATATTTTGGGCAATAGCTGCAAATTCTGCTTTATCAGTGGTTTCCTTTCCGTAACCACGATACCACATGGGACTTTTACCAAACATATAGATTGTTTTTCCTACGGGATCAGCTCCCAATGCCGCCTCTCTGTTATGGAAATAGTACCCTCTAGCATACATATTGATACCCTCAACCCCCATATTCAGATCACTCACCTCTTTGGAAATACCTGCATGAACAAAGATATAGTCTCCTATTTTCTCTAAAATATTTTTAGTAGCTAACCATCGCCCCAATTCGGTATTAGGTTTGTAGAAATCAAAATATTCTTGTCCGATAAGTTTTGCATTCTCAAGGTACTTCTTACGAACATATCGGAAGTCATTATTCATATTCATAAGATCATGGTTTCCAAGGATAAAATGCACCTTTCCTCCTGCTTTCTTAGCTTGTTCTTCTAAGGAATAAATGAGCCAAAGCGTTTGGGTTACTTGCAAACCACGGTCAAAGAAATCACCAACAGTAACCAAATGACCTTTACCGAAAGTCCATTTGTAGTGTTTGTCCATTACCTTATTGGCAATCAGAAAGTCTTTAAATTCCTTAAAGCATCCTTCTATATCTGAAATAGCAATAAGTTTCTCAGGCATTGCATATACAGAAGGCTGGTTTTGTAATAGTTCCTGAACCTTGAAAGTAAAAGACTCTTTGTCATTCACATAACATTTAAGTTTTTTGCCAGCAATGGGGTATGCTAGTTCTTCACTTATATTTGTAGGTTGCCCATTCTTCTCAATAACTTGCTTTATGATAGCTTTTTCTTTTTCATAAAAGATATAAGGTCCATCACAACCAGCTTTAGAGGTGTCAGCTTGTAGTCTTTTATCAGAAAAATGCCCTTTTGTTTGTGCATTTACTGAAAAAGAACCACAAAGTGCAAGCCAACCTAAACAAATGATGTGAGTAAATGTTTTCATCAATGATAAGTTATTATATTTCATTGTCTGGATTTGCATATTTTTCTTGAATTTCCTCCCAGCTGATAGGTTCTAAGGTGTTGAGGTCTGTCTTATAGAAAGCGTTGAGTTTTGAAAAATAGGCATCAATAGTAATATTAAGCTGTTCTGTAACATTTTTCCAACGTGCTATAAACCAGTTGGTAAAGATAGCCTGCTTTTCCTGTCTGTATTCGATAAGTAGATCCTCAATCTCGTTTTCCTCCAACTCTGTTTCGTACAGAAGGTCTTCTAGGTCTTCCTCCTCTACAACAAACTTATCTGAGGGGAAGTGCTTTTCATCCCTTTCTGTAGGAAGCTGGAGTATCTCAGAGATAATTTCATCCTTTTCCCCTAGTGCCCAAAAGGAAGTTATCAGATCCTCATGGTCATACTCAAAACAAAAGGCAACAACATCCTCCACCCCCTTATTATTAAGATAAGGGATAGAGATATTCATAAGCAATTTTGTCAAATCCCTCTCCATATAGGGGGAGTATTTTTCCAAATCACTTATAAAAATTTGCTTGAGCTTTTGTGTGAGTTCCATGTAGTTATTATTTATTCGAAATAATTCATAATTGTAAAACCTCCTTCTTTGAGATAAGCATCTCGTTTGAAGAGCTTAATATCGGAACGCATCATATCTTCTACTAATGCTTTGAGATCATACTCAGGCTTCCAACCTAAAACTGTTTGTGATTTAGTAGGATTACCTATAAGCAAATCCACTTCAGTAGGGCGGAAATACTGAGGATCCACCAATACTACAGCTTCGTTTTTGGCTATTTTTTCTTCTATATGAGGAAGGTATTTTTCACCTACTTTTTCAGAGAATGTTGCTTTGTCTACCGCGGTGATGTATCCTTTTTCCTCAGTGCCCTCTCCTTTGAACTCTATGGTAAGGCCTATTTCCTTTCCTGCCAAAGCAATAAAATCGCGGATAGCGGTAGTGATACCTGTAGCAATTACATAGTCTGAAGGAGTGTCTTGTTGTAAGATAAGGTACATGGCCTTGATGTAATCCTTGGCATGCCCCCAGTCACGCTGAGAGCTTAAATTTCCCATATAGAAACGTTCCTGCATCCCCAAGGCCACACGGCTTAGGGCGCGGGTTACCTTACGTGTTACGAAAGTTTCCCCACGGATAGGCGATTCGTGGTTGAATAGGATACCATTAGAAGCGTGCATTTTATAAGCCTCGCGATAATTTACCGTAATCCAATAAGCATAAAGTTTAGCTACTGCATAGGGTGAACGAGGATAGAAAGGAGTTTTTTCACTCTGAGGTACTTCTTGAACCAATCCATATAACTCGGAGGTTGAAGCCTGATAGATACGTGTTTTCTCAGTGAGCCCTAGTAAGCGTACTGCTTCTAATATACGCAAGGTACCCAAACCATCGGCATTACCTACATACTCAGGGGTCTGGAAGCTCACATGAACGTGGCTCATAGCGGCTAAGTTGTAAATTTCATCAGGTTGTACCTCTTGGATAAGGCGCGTAATATTCATACTATCGGTAAGGTCGCCATAGTGCAAGATAAGATTGCGGTTTTCCAAATGCGGATCTTGATACAGATGGTCAATGCGATCTGTGTTAAATAGGGATGAACGGCGCTTCATACCATGTACTTCATAACCTTTTTTTAGTAGGTATTCAGCGAGATAGGCACCATCCTGTCCTGTAATTCCTGTAATGAGTGCTTTTTTTGCCATTAGTGATTTGTTTGTGCAAAGGTACGAAATTTATTTTAGTTTTTCTAGTTCTCTTAAAACATTTCTATTAATGTTAGTTCTCTCTTTATCAAAAAACCAACCATATTTATTAAAATAATAAATAGCAGATTGTATATGGACTTTTAAGAGTTTTTTATTTTTATAGGATTCTTTCTGATGTTCATGGATAACAGTAGCATCAGGATAATAGATTGTTTTATATTTTGAAAAAATCCTTCTGTTTAAATCAATATCTTCTAAATACATAAAAATATTTTCATCAAAGAGCCCTACTTTTTTAAGTGCTTCAGTACGTAAAAACATAAAACAGCCAGAAAGATTAGGAATATTCATTATTTTATCATACCCGAAAGAGTGTAGTTCATACTTTCTGTTTATAGCATCTTTCCATTTTTTAATAGGGATAAAACGTCTAAATATAAGATCAATAGGAGAGGGAAGAAGTTTACACAAATATTGTAGCTCCCCATCAGGATAAATAATCTTAGGCATTATATTTCCTACTTCTGGATGTAGTTCCATATAATTAGCAAGCTTTTCTAATACATCTTTCTCAATAATAATATCAGGATTTAAAATAATATGATAAGGTAAATTCTGCTCTATACTTTTTTTTATAGCAATATTATGAGCCTTGCCATATCCCATATTTTCATTATTAAAAATGTAATAGATATTATTATTAGGATACACTTTTACTATTTCTTTAAGCCTATCAGTAGGAGAATTATCTATTAAGAAAAGTTGTTTTTCTCCTTTGTAAGAAAAATAGCTATTTATAACCCTTTTAAGGTCTTCTGTTTTTGTGTTATATAGAACTATGGATGCTGAAAGTTTCATTTTTTGAAAAATAATAATGAAATAATGATATTAAATCTCCATTTGATAATATTTATAATATTTGAGCTTTTTTCTTTAGTGACATTTTGAGAATGCCTTCTGTAGTATATTAAAGGCTCGTTTATATATTTAACTTTTCCTTTTATAATATGTCGTAACCCTATAAACCAATCATGCATAGGTAAGTTTTTAGGAAAAGGAAGTATAGGAATTTTATTATTAACAAAAGCCATTGTACAGCCTATGAAATTATTCTTTACAATATTCTTTATAAGTCCAAAACTTGGCTTTTTTTTGAAAAATAGCTGTCCTTTTTCTTTTCCCTCTTCATCAATTATAGATGCATTAGTAACTATACAAGTG
>NZ_CALHGG010000167.1 GCF_938029845.1 uncultured Capnocytophaga sp. | reverse complement strand
AACGCAAGTGAGTACTCCAAGACATTTCAGAAACGTGGATAAGACCTTCTACACCGTCAGCTACTTCTACGAAAGCACCGTAGTCAGCGATTACCACTACTTTACCTTTTACTTTGTCACCTACTTTAAGGTCATCAGAAAGGGCTTCCCATGGGTGTTTTTGAAGTTGTTTCAATCCTAATTGGATACGAGACTTGTTGTCATCGAAGTCAAGGATAACCACATTGATCTTTTGGTCAAGTTCCAATACTTCGGTAGGATGGTTGATACGAGACCAAGAAAGGTCGGTGATATGGATAAGACCATCTACCCCTCCAAGGTCTACGAATACACCGTAAGAAGTGATATTCTTCACTACTCCTTCGAGTACTTGTCCTTTTTCGAGCTGACCGATGATTTCGCGTTTTTGTTCTTCTATATCCGCTTCGATAAGTGCTTTGTGAGATACTACAACGTTCTTGAATTCGTGGTTGATTTTTACCACTTTGAACTCCATAGTCTTATTTACAAATTGGTCGTAGTCGCGGATAGGTTTTACGTCTATCTGAGAACCTGGTAAGAAGGCTTCGATACCGAATACATCTACAATCATACCTCCTTTGGTTCTGCACTTTACGAAACCATTTACGATTTCACCGCTTTCAAAGGCAGCATTGACTCTGTCCCATGCTTTGATAGTACGTGCTTTTTTGTGAGAGAGAACGAGTTGGCCAGTTTTGTCCTCACGGATATCTACCAATACCTCTACTTTGTCACCTACCTTTAGGTTAGGGTTGTAGCGGAATTCATTGAGGGAGATTACTCCTTCGCTCTTAGCGTTGATGTCAATGATTGCCTCACGGTCAGTAAGGTGAGTTACGGTACCGATTACAAGCTCATCGGCTTGGGTATCCACGAAGTTTTCTTTTACAAGGCGTTCGAATTCATCCAATTTGTTTTGGTCTACTTGGTCAATACCTTGTTCGTACTTAGTCCAGTTGAAGTTGTCCAACTGTTCTTGTTGTTCTTTTGTAATTTCAGCCATTGCTGATTAATAAAATTTAGCTATGTGATAGGCCAAGGGCGAGGAGCGCGGATCACATAGTTTAGTGATACATAATTATTCAATAAAATAATCTTTCCCTTGTGAAGCTCAAAAGATTTTGCAAAGGTACGATTTAATTTTGGGATGACAAAATAAAAAACAACTTTTGTTGCTTTGATTTATGTGTTAAAAAAATGCATTATTTATTGTTGGGTCGAGAAAAAAATGTATTTTTGCCACGATAATTAGAATTGTAAATTAAATATTTTTAAGATGAGAAAAATTGTTTTATTATTAGTAGCAACCACCCTTTCACTGGTAGGTTGTTCCAAAGGTGAAGATGAGCTAGCCAAATCAGACCTTAGTGCTACTATGAGCGCCCAGCTTGACCCTGTGCTTGATGGGAGTCTCTACCCTTCGGCTGTTTATAGTATGGCTCAGATAAAGACAGTTGATAAGAATACGCTTACCTATTTTGACCTTTCCATAAATAGTGAAACGGATTTTAAAGGGAAAATAAGGGTAACTAATGACAAATTCATTCATGAAACTCTTATTGAAAAGAATTTCCATAAAGGAATGAATAAGGTTTCAGTGAACTTATTGTGGAAGTATGATGATTTTATAAAATTCCAACATCCTGGTATTACACATTTTAGTTTTCAGTTACTTGATCGAGAAGGTAAGTTGGTTACCAATGCCGATGTGGAGGTACCTTACCGAAGTGTGAGCGAGTGTGTTTTCGCTTTGAGACAAGGAAACCAAGTGTTGGATTTTCGACCTTTCTTTGCTTCTTATGTGAATGAAGATAGTAAACTCATCGATACTTTCTTGAGTGAAACCCTAAGGGAACATAATGAAGTGTACAAAGATAGACCTAACCTAAAACTAAGTGGCTGGATGGGCTACCAGGGAGGAGCTGATTATGCAGACCTACAAGTAATAGCTATTGTAGCACAACTGATACGAAAAGGAATGGAGTATAGCAATATTACCGATACCAGCAATGCAGCTACCAAAGTATATAGCCAAAATGTACGCTTTATCAACGAAACACTGGCACTAAAGAATGCAAACTGCGTGGATGGTAGTGTGCTTCTGGCAAGTATTTTGGAAAAAATAGGTATTCGCTGTTTCTTAGTGGCTATCCCAGGACATATGTATATGGCTTATAGCAGAACAGGGAAGACAGAACCTATCTCTGGAGATATACAATATGTAGAGACAACCTTAATAGGATCGGGAAATCTTCAGAGGATTTTTGGAGAGAAGAATGATTCAGAGCAAAAGTTTATAGGGATCAAAACCGCACGAGGATTAGGGATAAAACCTATTCAATAACAAGAAACATTATAAAATCTAAAAAAATAACGCCCTGAGAATCAGGGCGTTATTTTTGTGACCTCGACAGGATTCAAACCTGTAACCTTCTGAGCCGTAATCGTAAAGGATAAAAATCTTCACTTTGTAACTTCTTTAAAATCAATAATTTAAAAATGAACTTTTAGCGGAAATGCTGCATATTCCTGCTTTTTACCTTGACGGCAATAAACGATGTAGGTAATTGGTTTATAGTGATTTATAAGGATTTTTGAAATAGGCTTACTATGCCTTTTTTTACGTATTTCAGAGTTTAGTCATATGGTTTTATCCGAGCTTGTTTGCTTTGTTATTTTTTGTAACTTTGTGCTTTAAAAAGTAACTTATGAGCTATAAATCAAAATCAGAGGAAGTGTTAGAAATTGCCTTTTCTACGCTTATATTTAGTATATCCTTTTTGTGCCTTGTTATATCTATATTAGCTATTATTAGTTTTTTTGAAAAGCACTAAAAAGAGATTGATGTTTCCTTTCTATTGTTTTTAGAATAATCATCCTCCCATAATAGAAATATAATAGGATTTCTTTTATCTGTCCCATATAAAACAATGGTGACAAAAAGGCTTTCACCACTACCAAGAATAGCATAAGGGAGCTTTCTTTGCTCATTTATGACTATTTTCCCATCTTCACCTAATCCATTCCAATCTATACGGACGTTTTTTGCAGGTGAATTACCTATATTAGTCATTATTATTTTTCGGTGTCCTCCTTCTGTATTCTCAACTTTTAGGACTAAGTTTGCTTTTGAATAGCTGTCTATTTGATACTTATTGATAATTTCCTGCTGTTTGTTCAACTTTTTGTTGATGAAATATGACCATATAGCCACACCAAGCGACAAAAAGAATGTCAGTATATCTACAATAGTAATGTGTATATCAAAGAAAAAGTCAAAATTCATTTTTCAATATGGTTTAAGGTTTAATACGCTATCCGCTCCACGATAGCAGTGGCTACCACTTGATAGAACTCTATTATATAATCTTGAGGTATTGTCTCTGTTTGATAGGGAGGGTCATTGTATTCAGGCAAAGGAGCAGGTACAAGCTCGATAAATCCCTTTTCTTTTGCCCTCCTTACTAATTTAACAGTACGCAAGTTATTTCGCATAACAACAGCATATACCTCATTGGTAGGAAAGTAGGTTTGCCAATCTTCTACTTTTCTTAAGCCTATGATAGAGCCGCTTTTGATACGTTGGGATATAGAGTTTCCTATGAGGTTACAGGCTAATTCTGCACGCTTGAAATCAGGAATGGTGATGAAAAAAGAGGGCTTGTGTTGGGAAAATAATTCCTCAGAACTCCAACCTCCCGCAAAATCTACATCATAATAAGGCACAAGTACATCTTTAGACATCTCATTAGTGATGAGTATAGGAATTTCTGTACGCTCTCTTTCTTCGTCCTCATCTCTGTTTTCGTATTCCAACTCTACCTTCTCAAAGAACCCTTCTAAGATGCGTCTTACCTTCTTAGGCATTTCCTTTTCCCCACTATCGTATAAGCGGAGGTCTTTCACAGATATTTGAGTATATTCGTTTATGTCTTGAAGGGATAATCCGTATTTGTTGCGCTCTGTTCTTAGGTAGCTTTCTTCCTCCTCCTCATCTGGCACAACTTCTTCTATCTGTGGAATGAGCATGGAGCCTTCACCAGTGAGTATTTTTGCCTTATCAAAACCATATAGACTGACTAATTTATCAGCCATGTTTTTTCCCACAGACTTTTTCCCATTCATTAAGTTAGACACGTACGACTGAGACACCCCTAAGTCTTTTATTATTTCTGACTGCTCTTTTCCAAGTTTAGAAAAAGCCTCCTTAAGATATAAGTTTATATAACCATTTTGGTTATCTGAATTATTTTTCATACCTTTGTGCTTTAATTAAAAATTCGTTTATTATGAATAATAGGCATTATGAACTAAGGAAATGGTTGATCCTTAAAACCAATAATATAGAGAATGCAAAACATTTGTACAATCTCATAAAGGACTTTAACAAGGATGATATAGAACTTTATCAATCTCTTTTTGATGGGAACCATAACACCACCATTGAAAAAATGGATTTTGTAAGAAAACCTATCAATGATGTAGAGGAACTTCAAAATGAATTAGACAGATATAAGAAACTTATACGAGATTTGAAAGAAGATAAAGTATCAGGAGCACTTCCTTTAAAAATGGGTGACTCATATATCTATAAAAAGTCTATTCTTGATAATTTTGAATTATAAGTTTTCTTAAATTTTCAAGAAAACCTCTTATTTCATCTTCTTTTCCATAGTTATTTATCCAAATAGACAAATGATTATAATATATCAAAGCATTTCCCCTTCCTATTTCTATATCACGTTGAACTAACACCTGCAAACTGTTTATTAACACTTCTTTTAATAAAGGAAAGTCTTTTGCTTTTAGCAGATATAGGATCATCTTTAACCTATAAAAAACAAACTCTTCATCATATTGATTAAGATCTGCTTTATTGTTGTTTATATACTTAACAAGGCTATATAATTCTCCAAATATAAATCTTTCAAATCCTTCAAAATTAGCTTCATAAAACTGTAATCTTTCTTCTATGCTATTATTATGGTTATCTAAGTACTTTTTATCTTCTTTAATGGCTTCTTTTATGTTTTCGACCTCATTAAAAACATTTTCCCTTATCTCTATAATTTGTTCTGAAACCATTTTATTATGAGCCTTGTTATCAATAATAGTCCAAATCTGAAAGCCCACTAAAAAGGTAACAATTATCCCCATAGTTGCAGCCATAACCCTAAAGCTATCCCATGTAAAAGGGCTAAATCTTAGCCAAAAAGATAGCCAAGTACCTACACTTATCACGATAGCCAACAGCCCTAACCAGTTCTTTCTTAGAAAATTTTTCATCACATCTATTTAAAAATCAATAGATTAAAAACTTTAACATTATTTATAACCAAAATAGTTATACAAAAGATTGTTTTATAACCAAAATAGTTATACCTTTGCATCGTCGAAATGTAACAACAAATGTTCTACATTTTTACGATACAAAGATAATAATAAAAATGTAAACAACAATGAATAAAATGAATAAAGTAAAAAAAAGGCATAAAGTTACGGGCAAGCTCTCTGAGACTATCGCAGAAGAGATACTATCTAATAATAAGTTAAGCCTTCAAATAGCCCTTGAAATGGATAAGACACAGATAGCTATACAAAATTCTGCAAGGCGTAGAAGTGATACATTACTCAATGTAAGACTAATGCCTTTATATGAGAGTTATGGCTATTTCTTAGAAGATATAAAAAACGAATAAATCATGAATAATACCGAGCTAAAAAGACACCTCAAAAGAAAATTAGAGCGAGTAACATTGCTCAAATTGTCCTTAGAGGGTACAGTTAGAGAATTAGCAAGCGAGATTGTTAGCCTTAACGAAGAACTTGCCCTTGTGGAAGGGGGCAAGTCTTCAATCAAAATGAAAGAACCCGTTGATATATCAGAATATGCAACTAAATTTTACGCTGAATTTGAAAGAGCACGACAAAACAGCGACCTATAAAAAAAGCCCCGCTGGCATGCGAGGCGTATGTATAACAAACAAAATTTTTAACGATGGCAAAGATACTTCAAAAAATTTTCTCTTGCAAGCAAAAGCCAAAAAAAGTGCAAGATACAGAACTACAAGTGATTGACGGCTATTTGTGCTACAACAAGCGCCGTTACAGTGAGCTAACAAACAAGCAAAAAGAAGCGTATAGCGACTGCTTAGCACTACACTCCTTACAAGAACTCCTTAAAGAATCACAACTTAGATACGTATTGAGATGAGAACAATGACAAATACCGAATTTGAGCGAGTACTCAACGAAGAACGCAAGCAATGTTATTATTACAGCGACTTGTTGGACTTGCGAGAAGATAGTCAAAGGTCTTTCAGTTGTGAATTTATCACAGAAGATGATTACCCTGATGATTGGTATTGCACTATCTATTACGATGTAACAACCCATTGCGAGGGCAATAATAATGCAAGCTGCCACAGTGTAGAGATACAGCATATATACATCAACTTCCAAGAGGTTAAGGCTACTGAAATGCAAGAAAACGTATTAACAACGGTACTCACCAACCGAGCTAATGAAGAATTTCAGTTTAAAGATACTGATATACACCCCGATTATGCAACTTCTAAAATGTGGTAAATATGAAAACATCCGTAGAAAAAGGCAAATGCTATGAGATAGGCGATTGGCTCGTACAGATTGACAGAATAGACGAGCGATTTATATGGTGCTTTGGCGCTGATAGCGATAGAGTGATAGGGTTTTTAGCCCTCCCTATTGATAGCCAAGTAACCCGTGAAGTACCTATTAACGACTATATCAAGTGTATAGATGACGCAAGACAGAATATAGCAGCTGAGTTTCGTGAGAGACTAAGCCAGTATGAAGAATAATAACAAATAAAATTATATCAAAATGAATGAGAATTTAATCACAGTACAACAACTCCCTGTGATCGTCTATGAGCGATTGGAGAGCGTTGGACAAGAAATTGACAAGCGTATCGCAGCGCTCGATTTAGACAAACAACTCGTAACAGAGGACACCAAAAAAGCAGTTAAGGACACAAGAGCAATGCTCAATAAAGAGTTGAAAGACTTTGAAGAGCAGCGCAAACGCATCAAAGAGCAAGTAGTAGCACCTTATGAGGCTTTTGAGAAGGCATATAAAACCTTTATCAAAGAAAAGTACGAGAAAGCCGATGGCATTCTTAAGGTGAAAATTGACGAGTTCGACAGAAAGCTAAAAGCAGACAAAGAAGCACGTATCAGGGCTTATTTTACAGAACTCTGTCAAGCGAATAATATTGACTTTCTCCCTTTTGAAAGGCTTGGTTTAAAGATAGGTTTGAGTGATTCAGACAAGAGCTTGAAAGACATCGTAAACACTAACATTGACAACGTGGTTAAAAGCCTTGAATTTATTGAAAGCCTAACAGACCCCGACGAATATAAGGCGGAGATTCTCGCTGATTACAAGCAAACCCTTGATGTAATGATTGCGATAAATAACGCAAAGTATCGCAAACAGCAACGAGAAGCTGAATTAGCACGTATCGAGGCGCAAAAAGCAGCAGCCGAGCAAGCAAGGTTAGCCGCTGAAGCAAAGGCAAAAGAAGTGGCACCGCTACAAGCGCCGCAAGAAGTGAAAAGTGAAGAACGAATAGTGAAAAATGAAGCGGTGCCAGCCCCTCAAGAAGAAATACTACATTATACCCTTGGCGTGAGCGGTACAAGGGCACAACTTAGGGCATTACGTCAATTCTTAGAAACAAATAACATTAATTACAATATACAATGAGTACAGCAGTAACTAACGCAAAAAATCCCGTTATAGAGTATGAGGTAGCGGGTGAAAATGTAAGACTATCTTACCAAATTATCCGAGATTACCTAACCAAGGGTAACGGAGCAGTAACAGACCAAGACCTTATGCAGTTTATGAGTGTCTGCAAGTTCAATAAGCTAAATCCTTTTCTTAATGAAGCCTACCTTATCAAGTTTGGTAATACTCCTGCTCAGATGATTGTCAGCAAAGAGGCATTAATGAAAAGAGCTGAAGCTAATGAGTCCTATGCAGGATTAGAAGCAGGGCTTATCTTAATGAGAAGTGGAGAACTAATAGAAGTAGAAGGAAATTTCTACTTACAATCAGATGAGATATTAGGAGCGTGGGCAAAAGTATATCGTAAGGATAGAATTAAGCCTTTTGTTGCAAAGGTAACCATTGCTGAATATGATAAAAAACAGAGCAATTGGAATGACAAAAAAGCGACAATGATTGCTAAAGTAGCCAAAGTACAAGCATTGAGAGAAGCCTTTCCTGTACAACTTGGAGCAATGTACACTTCAGAAGAACAAGGTATCAGTGAGAATAGAGGGCGTGAGGTTACAGATGCTGTTATCATCGAGCAAAACGAGCCTACCGAAGTAGCAAGTCAAGAAGAGCCAGTAACTCCTGCCCCTGCTCCTTCAGAAGGCCCTAAACAAGTTGATTTTAAAACCTTGTAAGTATGAAAACAAGTTATTTTACCCTTGGACAATCGCACGTATATCGTCTTAATGGACAAACCTTAGACCGTGATTGTGTGATTAAGATAACAGCCGAAAATCCAAGAGAAGTAATGGTTGAGTACTTTGGCTTAGGGTGGGCTTTTGAATATGATGAACGCCCTGAAATGAGATACTTCCCACGTGGTGTATATAACCTAACTAACAACAAATGGGAATAGCAAAAGTCATTATTTCAGGTAGCGAGGGTAACGCCGTGATATACAACAATGCAATAATGGTAGATTGCGGCGTTTCTCTCAAAGCCTTACAAGAAGTAAAACGTTCCTTAAAAATAGTGCTCCTAACTCACAAGCACAGCGATCATCTAAAAATACGCACCTTGCAGCGGTTACAAGCTGAAAGACCAACCTTGCGGGTAGCTTGCGGTGATTTCCTCTTAGAGGAGTTACCTTGTATCAAGAATATAGATGTATTGCAAGTGGGGAAGATATACAATTACGGAGCGTTCAAGGTATCACCAATTAAGCTGTACCACGATGTACCTAATTTTGGTTGGCGGATCTTCCTACCCAACGGACAAAAGATATTCCACGCTACCGACACAGTACATTTAGAAGGTATCACTGCTAAAGGTTACGACCTCTATGCTATTGAGCATAATTACTGCGAGGAGTATATACAAGAAGCAATAGAGGAAGCACGAGCCAACGGAGAATATACCCACGCTTACGGCAATATCAATACACACCTTAGCATACAGCAGGCACGTGCGTTTATTGAGGCAAACAGAAAGGAAAGCAGCGAGGTTTTAGAGCTGCATAAAAGTAGAAGTTTTTATAAGTAAAAATTAAATAAAATGAGTAAGAAAATTAAAAACGGAGAACAACCTGTAACTCCTAATTCATTATTAGTTTGTGATGACGGAGAAATAATAATAGCAAATGATTCTCTTATGGATAGATATCCATCAGATACAATTCATTGCATAGGAATAACCAAGCGTGAACAAATAGCGATAGAAGCTGCAAAAGCTATGTTAAGTAAGGGTAATGAAAGTATATACATAGTTGCAGGTAAAGCAGTATTATTTGCTGATGCTTTATTAGAAAAACTTGAAAAACAACAAGCAAAATAATGGAAATACAAGGACGAATAAAACAGATATTCCCCTCTCAGATGATAGGACAAAACGGCTTTGAGAAAAGGGATTTGGTAATAGTAACGGAGGAGCAATACCCGCAAACCATCATCATTCAATTTACCCAGCAGCGTTGCGACTTACTCAATAATCTACAAGTGGGGCAAAATGTAAAGGTATATATCAATATACGAGGGAGAGAATGGACAAACCCACAAGGAGAGACCAAGTACTTTAACACGATTGAAGGTTGGAAAATTGAGGTGATACAGACTACTAATGTAGCCAATCAGCAGCCCGTACAGCAGGCACCACAGCAACCAGTAACACAATCAACGCCTGCATCTCCTCCACAGAGAGCACCACAGCAGGTACAACAACCGCAGCTCTTTGATAACCATGGAAGAGAGCCGAACCCTGCGATATTAGACAATCAGGAAGATGATGGATTACCTTTTTAGTAACTTAAAAATAAAGAAAAAATGAAAGAAAAAATACTTGAAACAAAAGTTTATGAAGCAGAGGATGGTACTCAATTTGACTCTGAAGAGAAATGCTTGGAATATGAGAAAAAATTAAAAGACATCTCATATTTTAGGTCAAATGTAAGTCCCGATTTAACTGAAACGGGACTTCCTCAAGAAACAATTCTTTTTGCTGTACACTCTAAGTACTTTAAGAAAGAAATGTGTATTCAATGGTTAATAAAAAACAGAAAAAATATCATTGAATATGTGCAAGGTAGTGTTTATGGAATCTGTCCTAATTGGACTATACCAATTCCTATAACAAAAGAAGATTGGAATAAAGATAAGAAAAGTGAAAAAATCTTTATTTATAGTTGTGACAAAATTGAGATAGAAGGCTATCCTGAACCCATTTGTATAACAGATTTAAATATTTAAAAAAAATGAAAAAGTATGTAATTAAATTCGAGCATGTGGAAGAAAGTACTTACACAGCTATTGTAGAAGCTAACAGCTACGAAGAAGCGATGGATATTTTTGAAGAAAGTCCATTTGAATGTATTGAAGAAGAGGAACCCAACTCAGTACAAGGGCTTACGTATCATGTCAGTGAAGTAACCGAAAATGGAGAGGTTGTTTATAAAAATGATAGAAAAGTAATTGCAGAATATCAATAATGCCTATGAAAACAATATTTAAAGAAGGAATGGAGGTTTGGGATAAAACAATATCACCGAACAAAGGAAAAGTAATAGAGGTTTTAGAGGATACAAATTTTGACTTTCCTATTAAGGTTGAATTTGACGACGGATTAAAAATTCAATACACTAATGAAGGTTGCTTTGTAAAAAGCAAAGGAGCAATCAATACATTGTCCACTGTGGATTATTCTATAGAACTTGAAGGCTTTGAACAAAAAGCACCTGTACCAACTTTTGAGGAAGCGGAAGACTGGGCAAAAAGGGAGTTTGCAAAAGGAAATATCTTTTTAATGAGTAAAGATGTTTTAGAAGCCCTTAGAAAACTTGTTATCCTTAGAGACTATTACAATGAGGGTTGGCAACCAAAAAATTATAGTTATGTACATATTATAACTACAAGAAATGGAGAACTTGTAAGAGATTGTTTAATGGGAGATTTTAGAGTGTTATATTTTGAATCAATGGAAATCAGGAACACGTTTTTTGAAGACCAAAGAGAACTATTAGAAATAGCAAAACCTTTATTATGATGAGAAAAATAGAAAGAACAGAATTAGATAGCTATGAAGTCTATATATTAGGCTTAACTATTTTAGGAATAAATACAGAAGATGAAGAAAAAATTGATGAAGATTATTTCTATGATGCTTTTGTAAATAAAGGCATTGAAATTGATTTTGGTAGTTTTAAAGAAATCGTTTGTAGGTTATTTCCTTTGATTGATGTAGCTAAATCACCCTTAACAAAGAAAATATATAAAGGATTTTCTAAGGACAAAGAAGGGTTTAAAGAATGGTTAATTAAAGAGGAAATGTAATAATGATAAAAGCAAGTGGCGAAATTGGAAGCCGCTCCGTTTGGTTGACGGGATTAGGATACGTTCGAGTCGTACGTTCGCTTTGGCTTGCGACTAAATGCAGGTTCGAGTCCTGCCTTGCTTTCAAAAAATAATAACAATGAAAAAGATACAATTAATAACGATAATAGTATGCTTGTTTTTAGATTTTTTACTAATCATTAGTAAAGACTACATTAGAGCAACTCACGCTATGGTAACAGCTATATTCCTTTCATTAATGCTAAAAGACGATGAAGAAGATAACAATCCCCACTACCGTTAAAGATGGCAAGCTGGTAGGTAACCGAGAAATGGTAACTCGTGCGATTGGCTCCTTTGAGGGCTTGCCTATCAACCTAACCATTGAAAGGCGTAGCAAGAAAAGAAGTAATGAGCAAAATGCCTTCTATTGGGCTTGTTGGATACCACTCATACAGACCGCTATTTATAACGAGTGGGGGGAGTTATATAATCCTAATGAAGTGCATACGCTGTTAAAGACAACTTGTAACTATGAAGAGCGTGTCAATCCTGCCACTGGGGAGGTGGTAAGAGTGCCTAAGAGCAGCACCAAGCTGACCACTTACGAATGGGAAAAGGAGTTTAAGCAACAAATCAGGCAGCTATGTATGGACTTTTTCGGATTAGATTTGCCTGAACCAATAAGCGATGAGGAATAACCAATTTTCACCCCTCATTAAGCAAGGTAAAAAATCATTCCTAACTATCTAAAAACCAACGCAAAAAAGTAAATAAGCAAGATTTAAAGTAAAATAAGCAATGAAAGAAACCGTTAATCGTTTTGAGGAGGAAATTATCACTACCTCCAACCTATCTGAGATGAAGGATAAGTACTTAGCTGAGACGCTTTACCGAAAATGGCCTGAGAATTTCGTAGATGAAAGCACTGGGGAGTTAGTCAATATAGAACGAAAAGAGATAATCTTTGACCGTGGTACATTCTTAGACCATCACAACTTAGAGGAAATTAATTTTTTCATACAGAGCGGGGATATTTCCAAAGTAAAAGTAAGCAATGTAAAGAGACAAGCTACTTTAGTGAATGGTAACGCCGCTGTATGGGTCACTGTGGTTAAGCTCCAAGGAAAGAAACAGACCTTTTACCTCTACGCTAACAGTGTAGATACAGCCATGCAGATACTCACTGACTACATAGAGCAGCGCTACGAGGGATCGTTTGAAGTAGTATCTCTTAAGGAGCAGGAGTACCTGTATATCGTAACCTTAGCCAAGGAATTAGAGGAGGAACGCAAGGTAAATTACTATATCGTTGAAATGGAGATTAAGTCGGATGGTTATACACGTCCTTATGAAAAGTTCTTAGTAAAAGCCATTAATGCCGAGGAGACCAAACCACTATGTATTGCCTTTTTTGATCGTATAATGAAGGAGAATGACAAGGTAATACCTTACACAATGACGCTGCTATCGGCAAAGGTAATGAAGATAGAAGCCGTAATTGACCACGCCTTTTGCCATGAATATATAGTAAGACCAGAGGAGGAGGAAAGTTATTAGTTTCTTTAGAAGGACACCCCGATAGGCAAGCCCGCACGTTCGAGCCGTGAGCGGGGGCTATAATAACCGATTTGAGAGGAGATTGAGTGCGCATAAATCTTTTTTTAAATCTCTAATTTCAAATCAAAAATGAACGAGTATCAAGAGTTTTTAAAATCAAAGGAGCGAAAACCTATAGCGGCTGGCTTTGAGGTATCAGAGCAGCAGCTTAATAGCAACCTCTTTGACTTCCAACGTTACATCGTTGGTAAGGCCCTAAGAATGGGGCGTTATGCAGTCTTTGCCGATTGTGGATTGGGAAAGACCCTCATGCAATTGGAATGGGCACACCAAGTAAGTGAGCATACAGGCAAACCTGTACTTATTCTTTGCCCCTTAGCAGTAGCAGGGCAAACGATACAGGAAGGGCAAAAGTTTGGTATTAAGGTAGAAAAGTACCACGATAAAGAACCGCTGCAAGGGGTGTATATCTGTAACTACGAGCAGTTGGATAACATAGATACGAGCCAATTCGTGGGCGTGGTGCTTGATGAGAGTTCAATACTGAAGAACTTCACTGGGAAGTATAAAAATGCTCTCATTGAGAAGTTTAAAGAAACACCTTATAAGCTGTGCTGTACGGCCACTCCAAGCCCAAACGACCTTAACGAGATAGGCAACCACTCCGAGTTTCTCAATGTGTTAGATGCCCAGGACATGCGTGCTAAGTGGTTCGTGAGAGATGAGGGAATGAACAACTACCGATTGAAGGGCCATGCAACTCGTGATTTCTATGGTTGGATAAGTTCGTGGGCTACTATGCTAACCAAGCCTTCAGATATTGGTTTTACAGCCGAAGGGTATGAGCTTCCTAAACTCAATTATATAGAGCGACAGATACAAACCCAAAAGAAAGATAATGGCAAACTCTTCAATGATGTATCAGTAAGTGCTACAGAGTTCAATAAGGAACTTAGGATTACCCTATTACCACGCCTTGAAGTAGTGGCTGAGATCGTTAATAACTCCGATGAAACTTTCATCATTTGGGTTAATCAGAATGAGGAAGAAAAGAAAGTATTAGAGCTTATTCCTGATGCCGTGGCAGTGAATGGAAGTGAAAAGACTGAAACCAAGGAAAAGAAATTACTTGGCTTTGCCAATGGAGAATTTAGAGTACTGGTAACGAAAAAGAAAATAGCCCAATTCGGCATGAACTTTCAAAATTGCCACAATCAGATATTTGCCAGTTTAGATTTCTCTTTTGAAAGTCTCTATCAAGCCATAAGACGTTCCTACCGATTTGGACAAACACACGAAGTAAATATCTACCTAATAACAACTGACACTATGGAAAATGTAAGGTTATCAATTGATAAGAAAGAACGACAATTCAAAGAAATGCAGGCCCAAATGAACAAGTTTATAAATGGTGATGCTTTTGGGTTGCTCAACTCCTATGAGTTCAAGGAGGTGAAGACAAACAAATATTGGCTCATGAAAGGTGATAGCTGCATAGAGATTAAGCGTATCCCTGACAATTCCGTTGATTTAATCATATTTAGCCCTCCGTTTAGCTCCTTATTTACCTACTCCAACTACATACACGACATGGGGAATAATGAGAGCCACGAGGAGTTTTTCAAACAATATACGTTCCTCTTGCACGATTTGTACCGTATCCTTAAACCAGGGAGATTAATGGTTTGCCACACCAAGGATTTGGCTGTATATAAGAACTCAAGCGGCTACACGGGGTTGTATGACTTTACAGGAGATCACCATAGGGCCGTCGAAGCAGTCGGATTTAAATACCACTCAAAGATAAATATCTGGACGGATCCTGTACTTGAGATGCAACGAACAAAAACGCAACGACTATTATACAAACAGCTTCGCAAGGATAGTAGTTATACAGGGGTGGGATTACCCGAATATGTTACCATATTCCGTAAGTGGGAAGGTAATGAGGAAGATTGGACACCGATTAACAATAAGAACCAAGATAATTTCCCTTTAGATGTTTGGCAGCAATGGGCATCTCCTGTGTGGAATGTGGAAAAGAGCGATATAGAGCAGCTTAATGCAATCATGGAGGACTACCGAGTTAATACATGGATGGACATTAAGAGGACGGACGTACTGAACAATTCAGAGGGTACAGACTTAGGAGATGAAAAGCATATAGCCCCTTTGCAACTATCAGTCATCAAACGTTGCGTACAGATGTGGAGCAATCCAGGAGAAACGGTATTTACTCCTTTCTTAGGAATAGGCAGCGAGGTATATAAAGCTATTGAGTTGGGCCGTTACGGAATAGGAATAGAACTCAAGGACAAATACTTTGAAACCGCTGTTAAGAATGCAAGGAGAATGACAGAAAAGCAACTACAATTATCATTATTCTAAATACTCATTCATTCTTTGTCTTATGCCCTCGCTTGTACTTGGCGTGTAATGTTAAGGAGAGGGCTTAGGGCAAAGTT
>NZ_CALHGG010000166.1 GCF_938029845.1 uncultured Capnocytophaga sp. | reverse complement strand
ATCAAGGGCAGAACAAGGCAGCAAGGATTTTTGCCGCTTCAGCTTCGGTACAGAAGCTGATCAAGATGCCTTTGGACTGGAAGAAGCGCTTCCCGAAGTTTGCCCGCGATCTTACGGGTTACCTTCGTGTGGGCACCAACGCCCATGATGATGCCCCCGATGCCCTTACGGGCTCTATAGAATGCCGCCAACCCCCAAAGAAAGTGGATTTAGCGGCCATGTTCGGACTTAGATAGTGAAGAGCGTAAAGTGAAGAGTGAACAGTTTACTCAACCGCTCTCTTTTCACTTTTCACTATTCGTTTTTCACTAAAACGTGATTCCCACGCTGGTAAAGATATTCCTACCCATGCGAGGGATATTTCCCCAATCAGCATAGGTGCTGTAATAGTTGTCGAGGATATTTTCTACACCAACCTCCCACCTTAGGGTTTGCTTACCTATGGGAAAACGATAGTTGGCGGAAAGATTATACACGATATAGGCAGGAGTACGGTCTTCTCCATATTGGGGTGAATAGGCGGTTTGTGTAAAGTCTCCATTGAAAGAGAAAGTTGTCCCTAAGCGACCTTGGTTATACTGTAAGGAAGACTGATAGCTAAGTGGTCGAATGAAAGGAAGGTTTTCCCCTTCAAAGTCCGTCCCCTTAGCATAGTTAAGACTTCCTTTCCATTGGAAGTGTTCTAAGAAATGGTAACTTAGGTTCAGGGATGCATTGAAAATCTTAGCGTGTTCTAGTGCTTCGTATTTTTTCACCCCTACCGAGGCTGCATTCATAGGAAAGGCTATACGCAAGATCTTACCCAATATATAGTTCTCTATATAGAAATGATTCACCTTTGCCTCTACAATAAGGGCTTGGTTTTCATAGCTAAGACTTCCATTGAGTTCGTAAGAAATTTCATTTTTCAGATTGGGAGTACCTATATAGTCATAGCGGTCAAAACTATTGTAGATATAGTACCCATAGGCCTCCGATACCGAAGGTGCCCTATGTCCATAGCCTGTTCCCATGGAAAGGGTGAAAGGAGCTAATTTCAGCTGATAAGTAGCATGTAAGCTAGGAAGAAAACGCACTTTGTTCTCAGGAGAATCGGCGGTATTTTGGTTGAATACACGAATAAAATCCAAATATTCTATGTGGTTATGATGTACCCCTAGCGTGCCACCCAAGGTAAATTGTTCCCTATCGGTCAGCTCCCACTGATTGGAGAAGGAAAGCCCTCCGTAGTTGGTCGTGACTCCAGGCCAAGTAAAGGCAAAACCATTGACCTTGCTCCTATCCTTAGGGTACATGGTCATTTCGGCCAGCGAATAGTTAGAATAACCATTAAACTGAATATCAGCGGTATAGTTATCCTTCTTGAGAAGGATTTTGGAAGTAAGCCCATAGGTAGTTGTCCAGCCAGGCATGTCCATATGTACGAGATTTTCAGGGCGAGTGGTATCGTCCATATAGTGCTCTATAGCATTGAAGTAGAATTTAGAATCCCATACCTTGAGTATTCCCTCCTCAAATAATTGTTTGAAGGAAAGCGAAGAAATCAAGGCGCGCGCTAGCCAAGTATCCATAGGGAGTGCAGGGTAGCCCACATCCTTAGCCACGTCAAAGATGGCATCGGCTTTCAGGGCAGAGAGTTCAGTGGTTTTGTAAGCCAGTCCCAAGGAGGTATTGTATTTTTCAAATTGGGAATGTTTCACTTTATTCCCATGTCCGTCTTTATAGCTCTCAGCCTTGCGATAAGCAGCAGTTCCGTCGGCTACAAATTTCTCAGAGGAATAATAGAGGTCAGCCATACCAAAACGATGAGCGTTATTCTGTTGGAAACCTAATTGAGCAGATCCTCCATAATTAGGCTCTTCTGAGAAAGCCACTCGCTTGCGCTTGAGGTCTATCCCTCCTGCTATGGTGGCTCCATGCATGCCTCCTTCCTGTCCCGAATGTACATCTATTTTGGAGAGGTTATTAGTCTCCACATAGGAGGTTACAGGGTCCATCTTATCGGTACAAGCCCCAAAGATGTGCATCCCCTCAATGGTAATACTGGAGCGCTCTGTATTCATATTGTTAAGCATAGGCTCCCAAGCGTAAGCCCCGCGCTTGATAAAGCTAATGTTATCGGAGGTAGCCAAATACTCATCCACCGAACAAGAGAGTTTTACATCGGATTGAATTTGCTTTTTCCTAAATTTTTCAGCTACAACAACCTCTTTGAGCCGAATAATACTGTCTTTTTTGCTTATCTGTCCGTAAGCAGACCCTATACCTAATATAAATAGGTAGGTTATATATCGTTTCATGCGTTTTTTAGAATAAAATATCAATATGAAGTTCACTTTGCTCACCAAACACCCCCATTTTCACCGTATTGGGCACTTCAGTACCTTTGATAACTCTCTTTTGAGTATCTTTAAGGATGAAATTCAATGTCCAATAGCCCGACATGGTATAATTCACCTTCCCGTGATAAAAGCCATCTGCCCCTTGGGTCAGGTCTTGGTTATCAGGAGACGAATGGTTTCCCATATCCTCCCCTGGCATACGAGGATCCAACTCCAAAAGGTAGTTGTTGGCGACAGTATAAGTGCTATCGGGCTGTTGCACCCATATCCCTGCGGAGAGGTCATTAAGGGCTACCTTAGGAATTTCGGGAGCGGTTAGGGCAATCATGTATTTCTTGCCATCACGACCTTGGAACTGGGTCATATTTAGGTTCGGATTACGAGTGTCCCATACTGTTATTTCTTTCTCGGCTTGATACTCCCTACCCTCTATTGTATAGGTAAGACTCAGATGCCAAGGCGTTTTGATGCCTGTATGAGTTGCATTGAGTACTGAGTATTTTTTAGGTGTATCAAATACTACAAATCCTTTGAATATACGGCTATCTTCGCTATTATCAAGGACTTTGCTATAAGGAATATAACTAGGCTTACCCTTTGCATCGGTTCGTGTTACAGAAAGGGTTACCTTTTCTACATTGAGTTTTTCAAAAGTATTAGCTGTTGTAATTTTCACAGCTAAGGCATTGTAACCACGCAAGAACTCCCCACCAGAGGATTCAATAGAAATCAGGTGCTCATTTTTTTCAACTTGTGTTACTTCTTGTAGGGCACCACGTGAGACAAAATTAAGACGGTTGCCGAAAGGCGTTTTCTCAACTGTACAAGAAGCTGCCAAGGCAATAAGTATAAGGAAGTATATATTTTTCATTTTTTACTAATTTAAGAATATAGAATTATAGAACATAGGGTTATAACTAACCTCCAATCATTAATGACTAATAACTAACCACTAACCACTAATAACTAACCACTAATGACTAACCACTAACAACTCATGACTAACAACTAATTGGTGGTCTTAGTGTTTCCCTATTTATATCCTTGTAAGTAGAAAAATGATAATAAAAAAGTAGATTTTTTTCGGTAGAGAGCAGATTAAGCGATTCAAACGTAGGAATTTCCACGTAAAAAACCTCTGTCTGGTTTTTTGTAAAATCAAATTTTACATCAGTTTGTTCTGATGTGTTTTCTGACGATACTTTGGCTAAGAAGCACTTACCATCACAGTGTTTCTGTGTATTGGTTTTGTTTTCACAGAAAAGAGTGATGAATTGTGTAGGATTGATTAGGTAATAAGAGAAAAAAAGCCCCCCACGTATGGCACTAAGCAGTACCATACAAGAGAGGATAATAATGAAAAAGCGTGCTTTTCTTCTCATTCTATCATGACTATTTGAAGAAAGAATCCACAAATTCGTATTTGTTGAATACTTGCAAATCTTCTATTCCTTCCCCTACACCTATGTATTTGACAGGGATTTGGAACTGATCGGAAATTCCTATAACAACCCCCCCCTTAGCTGTACCATCGAGCTTGGTGATAGCCAAGGCATTAACCTCCGTAGCTAGGGTGAATTGTTTGGCTTGTTCAAATGCATTTTGACCAGTAGAACCATCAAGCACTAAGAGAACCTCATCAGGAGCATAAGGAAGGAGTTTTTGCATTACCCGCTTTACCTTACTGAGTTCATTCATCAAATTAATTTTATTATGCAAACGTCCCGCTGTATCAATAATGACCACATCGGCCTCTTGCGAAAGCGCCGAAGAAAGCGTATCATAAGCTACCGAAGCAGGATCGCTCCCTGTCTGTTGCTTGACAAGGGGTACCCCTACCCTATCAGCCCATACTTGCAGCTGGTCAATAGCTGCCGCACGGAAAGTATCCGCAGCCCCTAAGACTACCTTGAGTCCTTTCTTTTTGAACTGATAAGCGAGCTTGCCTATGGTAGTAGTTTTCCCTGCTCCATTGACTCCAACCACCATAATTACATAAGGTTTGCGCTCGGTAGGAACAAAGAAATCCACCGCTTCTCCCCTTTCGGTCTGGGAGAGAAGTCCTGCTATTTCTTCCCTAAGTATCTTATTAAGTTCACTGGTTCCCAAGTATTTGTCCTCGGCTACACGCTTTTCTATACGCTCAATGATTTTCAGAGTGGTATTCACTCCTACATCACTGCTGACCAAAACACCCTCCAGTTCATCCAAAATAGTATCATCTACCTTGGATTTTCCAGCAATGGCACGGGTGAGCTTATCAAAAAATGAAGTCTTTGATTTCTCTAAACCCTTGTCCAATGTTTCTTTTTTCTCGGAGGAGAATAATTTTTTAAAGAAATTCATAGTCTTTGTTATTTGAAGCCTATCTTAGAACTGTTCTGATCCTCCTTCAAGGCTTTGGTTTCCATATTGGTAAGTTCTGCTAAGGAACAAGGCGCGGTAATAGTAGGTTCTTTTCCTATAGAACGCAAATAATTATTTGCTTTCTCTACCGAAAGCTCCTTGAACTTATATTCGGCTATGAGTCGCCCCTTTCTCAATAGGGCGGAATCAATTTTGGATATATCCGAGTTGAATGTACAAATAAGCTGACACTCAAGCACATCGGACAGCATACCATCAGCTATATTCAGTATAGAGGATACCACATCAGTATTGCTGTTATAAGCGGTACGCTCGGCTATATAGTTCTCACAATCCTCCAAGACCAAGACTGAATTCTTATGGTCAATAAGCACTCCAATGAAGGACGGATCCGTCAGGGAGGCTATCATGGAGGTAGGGACAAAGATAAATTTCTTGTTGGGGATTTGGCTGGTGAGCCACTTGATATAGTTAGTCTTACCAGAGCCTGCTATCCCATGGAAGAGCACAATACCCTTGTTCTCATCGGTAATACTCTTTTTCACACGGTTGTGAACTTCCAAGAAATCATCATTGTACATCTTATCAAAATCAATACGGAAAGGCTTGATGGTATGTGTTTTTACATCAAAACCATTCTGAGTCTTGAGCAATATAGATACTTTTGCCTTCTTGGGCTGATATTTCTCTAAGTATTCGGAAAATAATACCTTTAACCCCTCTACACTAGCAGACTGATTATTGTTATAATACACATAATTGACCTTATAGAGTCCTTCTTCGAACATTTCGGAGTCGTATTCATTGGTAAGGTTATGCGAAATAAGGATAAATACCTCCAACTTAGGATGGAAATAACACTCCTCATCTTCGTAGAGCTTATTATTCTTAGAAGAATAGTCCAAGGTATAGAAATCCGTACATTTCACAAAGTGCTGTAACTTATCTCGCTGAATGATCAAGTCATCATTCGAGAGGTAAATATCACACATCAAGTCCGACAACAAATATCTGAAAGGTGCCTTGGAGGTAAGATAACGATTCTTATCAAAGAGTTCTATCTCATCATCTCCATTTACACCGAGTATTTTTATTTCTCTGTAATACTTTGATTCTAGAATTTTCATTAATTTGGTTTCTTTTTTTATTCTAACAAATCAGGACGTCGCTCTTGGGTTCGCTTATAAGCTTGCTCCTCACGCCACATATCTATCTGAGGGGTATTACCACTTAGCAATATATCTGGTACCTTCCAGCCCTTATATTCGGCAGGGCGTGTATATACGGGCGGGGCCAAGAGATTATCCTGAAAGGAGTCCGTAAGGGCAGAAGTCTCATCGGAGAGTACTCCAGGGATTAGGCGTACAATGGCATCGGCTAGTACCGCGGCAGCCAGCTCCCCTCCTGAAAGCACATAATCCCCAATGGAGATTTCCTTGGTTACGAAGTGGTCTCTCACACGCTGATCCACCCCCTTATAGTGTCCGCAGAGAATGATAATATTCTCCTTGAGAGAGAGTGCATTGGCCATAGGCTGATTCAGCGTATGCCCATCAGGGGTAAGGTAAATAACCTCATCATAATCACGCTCTGCCTTCAGAGCTGAGATACATGCGTCAATAGGTTCTATCATCAGTACCATGCCCGCTCCCCCACCGAAACTATAATCATCTATCTGTTTGTAGTTGCCCAGTCCATATTGGCGCAAATCGTGGAAATGCACACTAGCCAATCCCTTCTCCACAGCTCGTTTGAAAATGGAGTGTTGAAAAGGGCTTTGGAGTAACTCTGGAACAACCGCTATAATATCAATACGCATTTAAGAACGATGTTTGTTGATTTCATCTTGCAATTGTCGGCGTACTTTTTGTTCGCGCTCAATGGCTTTGGTACGATATTCCTCGTATTCGTTTTGCAAGTCTTCCAAATCCTTTAGTGCCCCACGGGTGATACTATTGGAACTGGTATATCGAGAGATAAATACCACAAGAAGTATCGCCAATACGGCTATAATACCCCATACAATAATAGAATAAACACCTTTTTCTATGGTAAGTCCAAAGAAATCTATACTATCATTACGATTTTTCTCTTTATCAAGTTCGCTTTGTAAGTTTTGTATATTGAGATTTAATTCTTTTATACGAGATGATTGTACACTGATGGTATCCAATTTTTCACGCAACAAACTCTTTTGCTCTTTTATGCTATCGAGCAATGTTTTCTTAAAAGTATATATACTTTCTTTCTTTACAAGCTTAAACTTTTCCCAGTTCCCTGATTTGTCCACTAGTTCATCAAACTGACCTTCTATGGTAGTGGGATATTGTTTTTCCTCTTGGGATACTTCTGTTGTACTACGGGTGCGAGATTGTGTAAGATCTTGTTGTTCTGTCTCACTCTGTGCTGTAGCTAATAAAGAAAAGAAAGCTGTAAAGCCAATAATAAATAATTTTCGTGTCATTTTCAGATTTATATTTTTTAATTTCTTGTGCAAAAATACTATTTTTTCTCTAATAAAATACCTCCTCGTTTATTATTAACAAAAATTTGTTTGCTTGGAGTATTCAAAATAAAAAGGAGCAAGAAAAGCCTTTATTTCAGCATATCCTTGTTCCTCTTTTATATCACAACTAACCTAAAACTTATTATATTTCTTGGATAAAAGGACCTTAGTTTTCTTTCCAACCTGTGAAATAGCCATTTTCCCCTTTGCTATATTGCTTTAAGCTGTCATTTACATCTTTGAAAAGCTGGAGAATATCTCTCCCCTCTTCTGTAAGGATACTGTGACCTCCTGCTTTTCCTCCTGCTTCCTTAGCTACAATCTCAAAGGAGGAATTTCGGTTCATTTCCTGAATCATGCCCCATGCGCGACGATATGGAATATTTAACACTTTTGCAGCCTCTGAAATAGAACCTAATACATCTATCTGTTCCAAAAGTAATGCCTTTACTGCATTAATTTCCAAACCTGTATCCGTTTCTATCCAGATATTCCCTTTTATTTTTAGATTATTTTCCATGACGTTCTTCAGCTAATTTGGCACCCTACAAACTGTTTTAGGTTGATAATCAGAAAATTACCTATCCTCAAATTGTAATGCAAATATACGCATTTTTTTTTGAAAAACACAATTATTTTTCTATTTTTATCACAACCTATTAATAATCAATAACTTGATTAGTCACTAGTTATTAGTCACTAATAAGCACGCTGCTTATTTCCTTCGTAAAAATTGATAAAGGCTTGGTTAACCACTCTATTGCCTCCTACAGTAGGGTAATCGCCTGTAAAATACCAATCTCCTAAGTTCTTAGGACAAGCCTTATGTAGGTTTTCCACACTTTGGAAGATGATATCTAGATCACACTTCATCGCTTCTGGTCGCAAAAGCTGAGTAATCTTCTGGGATATCTGCTCTGGGGTGAAAGGAGCATAAAGTTCTTTGACATAATTGACAATTTCCGTATCGGGCTTACCCTTTTGGGCTATACATTTTTGGTAAATAGCCTCCACTACCCCATAAGTACCTGCATCCTTGTGTAGGGCAAGAGTAGCCTCGAAGGCAATCAGATCTTCCAGACGTGCCATATCTATCCCATAGCAATCAGGGTAACGGATCTGTGGAGCAGAAGAGAGTACAGTTATTTTCTTAGGTTGTAATCTATTGAGGATATTAAGAATACTCTTTTTAAGAGTGGTTCCTCGTACGATACTATCATCAATAATCACCAAGTTGTCCTGATGCTTTTTTACTGAACCATAGGTAATATCATACACATGGGCAACCATATCCTCACGACCTGAGTCTTCGGTGATGAAAGTACGCAATTTCACGTCCTTAATGGCCACCTTCTCTATACGAGGGCGCACTGAAAGAATCTCGGAAAGGCGTGCTTCGGTAAGGGTTGTGCCTTCCTGAAGAATCTGTTGCTTTTTCTTCTGATTAAGATGTTCTGACACGGCTTCTATAAGCCCATAGAATGATGTTTCTGCCGTATTAGGAATATAAGAAAATACCGTATTTTGTAGGTCATTATCAATGGAGTGGAGTACCTGAGGTAAGAGCAAAGCCCCCAATTTCTTTCGCTCCAAATAGATTTCTTGGTCACTACCGCGAGAGAAGTAGATACGCTCAAACGAACAAGCCTTACGTTCCACCGGTTCCAAGATCTGTTCTATCTGTGAAGTACCATCCCTATTGATAAGAATAGCAGCCCCAGCAGGTAACTCTATTACTTCTTCAAAAGGAACATCGAAAGCTGTCTGTATCACAGCACGTTCGGAGGTCACTACGACTACCTCATCGTCCTTGTAGTAATAGGCAGGACGAATAGCAGCGGGATCTCTCAAAACAAAAGAAACTCCATGACCTACAATTCCAGCCATGGCATATCCTCCATCCCAGCGTGCAGCTGCCTTCTTGAGTACCTTGACCATATCCAGTTGCTCCATAATCAGCGGAGAAGCCTCTCGCTTACTGATACCCTCTTGCTTGAGTCGGCGATAGCACTCCTCTACTTCATTGTCCAAGAAGTGCCCAATACGCTCCATCACTGTAATGGTATCGGACTTGGCAATAGGGTGTTGCCCTAATTCTACCAACTTGTTAAAGAGTTCATTAACATTGGTCAGGTTGAAGTTTCCCGCCAAGATAAGATTGCGATAGATCCAGTTGTTTTCTCTAAGGAAAGGGTGTACATTCTCTATACTATTCTTTCCAAAAGTACCATAACGCACATGCCCCAGATACACCTCTCCTAGGTAAGGTATCAGTTGCTTGAGTGCCTGTACATCTGTTTTGGCTTCTGGATGGCTTTTCAATAACTCATTGATATGAGAGTTGATTTGCTTGAAAATGTCCTGAATAGGCTGGGAATCATTGGAGCGTACTCTTCCTATATAGCGTTCGCCTGGTTGCATATTTAGCTTGATATTGGCAAGTCCTGCCCCATCTTGTCCACGATTGTGTTGTTTTTCCAACAACAAATACATCTTATGAAGCCCATAGAAAGGGGTTCCATATTTCTGCTGATAATATTCTAAGGGTTTAAGAAGGCGAAGTAGTGCAATTCCGCATTCATGTTTGATCGCATCGCTCATTTTTAGACAACTTTTATTTCAAATTGAGTCAATTCTTTCAAGCAGAAAAGACGTCGAAGGACTTCCTCCTTGGTTAGAGAAAGTAGTCTCTCTACTCCCATCTGTTCTACGCAGAAAGAGGCCAAGGTAGTGGCATATACCAAGGCATTTTTCATGTTTTCAAAGGAGACTTCTCCTGTTTGTGCCATATAACCTATAAAACCTCCTGCAAAAGTATCTCCTGCTCCCGTAGGATCATATACTTGAGTCAAAGGCAAGGCTGGGGTGAAGAATCTTTTTTCTTCGTGGAAAAGCATAGCGCCATGCTCTCCCCTTTTGATGATAATATAAGAAGCTCCTTTTTGCTGTAATTTCTCTACCGCCTTAAGCAGAACAGTCTCTCCTGTAAGAGCAAAAGCCTCCTCATCACTTACAGTAAGTACATCGGTTTTTTGGATAAGTTCTTCCAATAAATCAGGAGTATGATCTATCCAATAGTTCATCGTATCGGAAACTACCAGGCTTGGTCTTGAGGAGAGTTGCTCCAATACCTGAAGTTGCACCTTGGGGTGTAGGTTTCCTAGCAGTACAAAAGAAGCATCGGAGAAGGCAGGGCTAATTTTAGGTACATAACCCTTGAGTACATTTTCCTGTGTCTCAAGAGTCTCCCTTTTATTCATATTGGTAAAGTAACGCCCACTCCAAAAGAAGCTACGACCTGATTGTACTTTCTCTATTTGGGAAATATCTATTTCACGTTCTAGAAGGTAGTCCAAGAAAGATTGTGGATAGTCCCCCCCTATGACCGACACGACGGCCTGTTCTACATCAAAGATAGCACCTGCCAAAGCACTATAATTGGCAGCTCCTCCCATGGTGCGTTCCACCCTGCTCAGAGGTGTCTCTATAGTATCAAAGGCTAAAGTTCCTACTGTAAGTAGCTTATTGTTCATTTTTTGAAAAATCACTTTAACGAAGGTACAAAGGTACTACTAATTTTTGAATTAACAATATATTTTGTATTTTACTCCTTAGTTTCCTTTTCCTTCTTCTATCTTATTGACAATGAGCGCCACAGCTCCATCACCTGTTACATTACAAGCGGTACCGAAGCTATCCATAGCTACATAGAGAGCGATCATTAGTCCTTGTTGTCCCTCATTGAAGCCCAACATAGAGCCTAAGATCCCCAATGCTGCCATAATCGCTCCTCCTGGTACCCCTGGGGCAGCTACCATGATAATACCCAACATCATGATAAAACCTGAGAAGAGTTCCAAGTCAAAGGGCATACCTTCCAAGAGCATCAATGCCATAGCACAAGCGGTGATTTTCATGGTACTTCCCGAAAGGTGTATAGTGGCACATAGTGGAATTACAAAACCTGCAATACGAGGAGACACGCCCATCTTTATAGCTTGTTGCAAGGTGATAGGAATAGTAGCTGCGGAGGACTGTGTCCCCAAGGCCGTTGCATAGGCAGGGAACATATTGGCAAGCGACTTGAACGGATTCTTCTTAGCAATCCCTCCTGCGATTAGGTATTGTATAATCAAAAGAAGTATGTGCATAACAAAGAGTACCACGATGAGCTTGAAGAACACCTCTATAACGGAAACTACTTTTCCACCAAAAGTGATTTCGGCAAAAATAGACATGATATAATAAGGCAATACAGGGATAATTGCCTTAGCAATGAGCCAACTTACGATCTCACCAAACTCTTCTATCACTCCTGAAAGCACTGATTTTTCCTTGAGAGATAGGCCTATCCCCATGATGAAAGAGAGCACTAAGGCTGTCATTACATCGGTTATAGGAGGCATCTGGATAGAGAAGAAAGGAGTAAGTACCTGCTCGTCCTCCATAGGTTTTATATGCTGATTCTCAAGTAATGAA
The DNA here is from genome assembly GCF_938029845.1 of uncultured Capnocytophaga sp. Classification (GTDB taxonomy): domain Bacteria; phylum Bacteroidota; class Bacteroidia; order Flavobacteriales; family Flavobacteriaceae; genus Capnocytophaga. The sequence goes on along the minus strand of NZ_CALHGG010000166.1, from coordinate 13,217 downwards.
GGGAATATCGCCTCTGAAGCAAAATAGGTAGAAAAGCCTGAAAACAAAGTAAATGAATAAGCAATCCCCACAGTAATGAGTAGCAGGCGACCTGCACTTTTGCCCAATTTGCTAATGGAAGGCATCACAAGCCCCATAATGATAAGCGGTATAGAAAATCCTAAGAAGCTACCAAAAAGCCCCTTGAAAGTAAGGACTATTCTATAAATCCACTGAGGGAACCACCCTTTGAGTACGAGCCAGCCTAAGAGAATCCCCAAGAGTATTCCACAGAATACTTTGAATAATAGGTTTGTGTATATTTTTCTGAGTTTCATATCTTATATGTTTAACAATTATTTCTAAAAATTTATATGATAAATAAAGTAAGCACAAAACCTCCCCTCCTTGTAGGAGGGAGGTTTTAGTTATTTTATGTATGAGAAAGACTTAGAAAGCCTTGATACGATACATCATACCCAAGCTCACACGGTTGGTACTTTTTGTTACATTGGATATTTCACGACTTCTGCCTACATAAGCTAGGAAGAAGCGCAAGTCCTGTGATGGGAAAGGTAAGTACTCTACCCCTCCGTAATAACCTAAGCCGGTCATCTTATTGCCTGCTAAATTACTTTCAGCAGTTTCATAGATTCCTTGAGCAAATAGGTTAAGTGAAGGTATAGGTTGGTATTCGGCCTTAAGCACAAAGGTGTTATACTTGGTATCTTTGAGAGGGTCTCCTTTTCCATTGACACTTAGGGGTGTATAGTTAAGTCGATCTAACTGTTCATCAGCTCTCATGTAGTCCAAGAAAGCTTGGAACTTAGGTAAAGCCACACGAGTACCAAGCATTACCATAGTATTGTTATAGCCTTCTGCTTCACTTTGTAAGCCTACTCCCCAGCGGGTTTGTAGTATGTTATCGAAGAAAGAACCATTCCAGTTGAATATATAAGTAAGTGGTATATTGCTTTGTTTTAAGGTGCTACGAGGATCTCTATTTGTATAGATATTCGCAAAGCTATCATTGCGTACATCGGTAACTTGTAGGTTGAACTCATGATTGGCATTAGGCGTATAAGTAACCATACCACCAAGCATAAAGTTATCCATATTATCTATGAAATCTGAATATTCATAGATATTCATTGGGTTCAAGTCAAACTCATACCCTCCCCATGCTTGACACATCTTACCCACAGTAAGTGCCCACTTATCGTCTATATGGAAACCAGCATAGAGCATGTCAGTAGCTTTGGCCAAGTTGTCCAAATCCACTCCTGCATTAGACTTGTTCAAGCGATGACGGAAACGGTAAAAGATACGGTCGGTAATATTACCTCTCACTTCCAAACGCAACTGACGTGCTTTAAATTTTGTAGTCATATCCTGATCTTTTGCTTTCTCTGCATCAAGACTGGACTGGAAGTTAAAGTACAAAATATTGAACCGCTTATCAATAGGGTTGATACCTTCTGGTGAGGTTACAGGCATGGATTGTGCTTGCTTGATCTGCTCCAATTCAGCCTTTAGTTGATTGATTTGTCCTTGTAAATCTTCTTGTGCAAATGCTCCCATAACGGATAGGAACATAGCGGATATAAGTAATTTTTTCATCTCTATTCGTTTTTTGAGAAACAAAAGGCAAAAAGTAGCAAGAAATTTCTCCTTATACTTTTTGCCTTATCTTTAAGTATTAATACTCATTAAAATATTGTTGGATTTGTTGCCAATCCTTAGTCTTAGTAAGTGCCAACATCAGTAGCACTCGTGCTTTTTGAGGATTAAGAGCACCTGATGCCACAAAATGATATTTAGCATCATCTACTTCGGCATCCAAGGTAGTTGCTCCTGTAGGTACACGAGAAGAACGTACAATTTGGATACCACTTTGTTGTGCTTTCACCGCCAAATCAAAAATAGTATGATAAAAATTACCATTTCCTACCCCTGCATGTACAATACCGTCGAACTTAGCATCTATAAATGCCTTCATAGGAAGTTCAGATACATTGGAATAGCTATATACAATTCCTACTTTAGGAAGTGCTTTTAAGTTATCCACATTGAAAACAGATTGAGCAGTATGCTTATTGGTAGGAGTACGTCCAAAGAATACTTTTCCATTGTGGATATAAGCTAAAGAACCATAATTAGCTCCTCTGAAAGTATCTACAGAGGTTGTATTGGTTTTGATAACGTCCTTGGCATCAAGAACAATATCATTCATACATACCATAACTCCACGACCTTGTGCATTTTTGTCAGCTGCTACTGCTACTGCATTATACAAGTTCAAAGGACCATCGGCACTCATTCCTGTTGCAGGACGCATAGCACCTACTAGCACTACAGGCTTATTACTATGTACTGTAAGGTTTAGAAAATAAGCTGTTTCCTCCATTGTATCGGTACCATGAGTAATTACTACTCCATCATACCCTTCCTTATTAAGGAGTTCATTGATACGCTTAGCAAGCTTTAGCCATACATCATCATTCATGTCCTGAGAGCCTATTTTTACAATTTGTTCTCCAGAGACATCGGCTAAGTCTTTCACTTGGGGTACTGCTTGTAGGAGTTGGTTGATACCAAGTTCTCCAGCCTTATAATTAGTTTCAGTAGCGGACTTGCTCACTCCTGCAATAGTACCACCTGTTGCAAGAATACGTACTTTCGGCTTTTGTGCGAAAGCTACCACAGACACCATTAACAATAGTGCAAGGGCAATTTTTTTAATTGTTTTTTGCATTTTGTATATCAATTAATTAACTTTTGCGATAGAAATTTACAAGCACAAAAGTACCATTTTTTTTGCAAAAAAACAAGAAAAAAGTATATTTTTTAAAAGATAATATCAGACAAGAAGGTATGCTTCTCCTTTTCTGATTTTATCTGCGAAATATTCAATATCATGCTTTTCCAATTCTCTTAAAAACTCTTCCTTGAAAGGCTTCACAGCATAGTGCATAGGACAAGGCGTTTCCTCTGAGCAAGGTCTAATTCCTAAGATACAAAGAGAGAACTTATCCACTCCATCTATATGGTGTACAATATTAGCCAAAGGGGCTTTCATTTTCTCTTCAGTAAGATAGAAACCACCCCCTGGTCCCTTAGATGAACAAATAGCATTCTTCTTTGCTAATATCTGTAATAGTTTTGCTAAAAAAGCAGTAGGGATATGTAAGACTTCTGATATTTCCTTAACTCCTTTTTTATTTTCTACGGAGGAATGCAGCGCTAAATAAAGTACCGCATTGATTGCATATTTAGTTGAATTTGATAGCATTCTTATGTTTTTAGATTAATTTTCCCAAGGCTCAAAAAAGTTTTTGTAACCTTGACTTACAAGGTGTCCGAATCAAGGAACTACTGTATAAGCATCTCCACCATTGGAGCCTTCTATCACAGAGATAAGGGACTCTTTAGAGAGCTTATGAGCATCAAAGGATATGGTAGCTGTTTTGGCATCAAAATCAACCTTAGCTTTGGCAACACCTTCTGTATTGTTTAGATTTTTTTCTATGGTAGCGGCACATCCATGAGCACAAGTCATTCCCTCTATCTTGAGAGTAACCTCTTGTAATTGCTGATCAGAAGCAGGAGCTTTTTGCTCACTTTGCTGAGCCGCCTCAGATGGTTTTGAATTGTTATTAGCACAACCTATAAGTGCTAAAAACAATACTGATAAAGTAAGATATTTCATTATTTTAATGATTAATGGTTAATTCTCAATTGTTAATGAATTTTATAAATAGGCTTAGTATAAGTAAGTTATTTATCTGCTTTCTACCTAAGAATTAATATATTCTTATAGTAATTAATAATTAACAATTACAAGATACACAAAAAGCCCTTCAGTATAGAAGAGCGTTTTTGCATATTATGGTTTCATATTTATTCTAGAAGAACAATCTTCTTCTTACAGTTTGTTGCTCTTCGGCAGTAGGTACGTAGCTGTCTTCTACTGCTTTGAAGAGTTTGTTATGCAACATTTTGGTAATTGCAATATTTTGCTTAGATTCATCTAGAATCAAGTGTACCAAGAACTGACGGTTGCTTGATGAGAATAACACATGCAATTGTTCTTTGAGGGCAATTTCAATACGGTCTATATTCTTATCGTTAAGCCCTTCCACATATCCTAACGCTTTAGTAGCTTGACGTAAGATTTCTACTTGGAAAGCACTTGATAAGCGGTTATCCACGTTAGAAGCTGCTTCATAAGCAATAGTATTACCATCATTTGTACTTACCACAGTGATTGAAATAAATCCTGGCACCTCTTGGCGCATAGCCTTTACATAGGTTTCAAATAGATTTGTATCCATAAAATTACTATTTATTTACTTGTTCAAATTTTGCACAAAGGTATAAACTTTTTTCTTATTTAAAAATATTTTGCGACTTTTTTTTTGCTTTTTTTCTCAACATGTTTTTCAACATATTTATCAACAATATATTCATTAAGAAAATAGAAGTTTAAATTGTTATTATTTATTAATATATAATCCTAAATCAATGATTTTATCTGATAAATTACAAAAATAACTCAATATGATGTTAAATTATTTTTTAAATGCTTGTTTATTAAAAATAATCAACAAACCGACAGCTACAGAGATTGCAGAATCTGCAATATTAAAAATTGGGTCAAAAAAAGTAAATCGGTTGCCTCCGAAGAACGGAATCCATTCAGGAAGCTGTGTATCTATGAGTGGAAAAGAGATCATATCCACTACTTTACCATGAAAAAGAGTCCCATAAGGCTCTTGGCTCATGAACGTTGCTACATTATTTACACTATGGTCAAAAATCACTCCATAGAATACAGAATCAATAATATTACCCAAAGCACCTGCAAAGATAAGCGCTATAGAGATAATGAGGACTTTAGGAGCTTTTTGCTTAACCGATTGCCATAACCAATACCCTATTCCTATAATAGCTACTATCCTAAAGATAGTCAATATCAGTTTACCATATTCCCCTGGAATCTTTACTCCCCAAGCTGCTCCTGGGTTCTCTGTAAAGTGTATACGAAACCAATCAAAAACATAAACAGATTGGTCTAGAATAAAATGGGTTTTGATATATATTTTACTGGCTTGGTCTAACAATAATACCAAAAATATAATAAGACCTGCATGGGATAACTTCATAACATGGGTATAAAAGTGGGGCAAAGATACAACTTTTAATGATTAATAATTATGTATTTATCATATTTTTTTGAATTTCATTCTGAGGATAGAAACTGGGGAGTTCTCGTAAGAAAACATAAGCCTTTTTATCATAATCTATCTGGTAAAATATATGTTGCAATCCATTGGTTATCATAAGGTTTTCTGCCTTTAAGGTGAGGTTATAGCGAGCTATCTGGTCAAAGACCTCTTGGGTGAGTCCCACCTGTGGCGCCTTGCACTCCACCACCAAGAAAATACTTCCATCGGGGCGATAGATAACAATATCATAGCGCTTGGTTAAGTGATTGACCTGTATGCGTTTTTCCACACTCATCAGTGACTGAGGGTAGCCCCTATCTTGTAAGAGAAAGCGTACCGCATGCTGTCGTACCCATTCTTCAGGAGTAAGCATCACAAATTTTTTTCGGATTATATCAAAAATATATCGTTTATTTTCATTACTTTTGAACCGAAATTCGTATGTAGGGAAATTCAATGTTTGCATGGGTGCAAATATACAAAAAGAAAATTAGAAACGCATAGTATGAACGAAGTAGAAAAAATCTTAGCCGAATTAAAAAACCAAAATTATAGCCCCATCTACTATCTATGTGGGGAAGAGCCTTATTTTATTGATATTATCAGTAACTATATAGAACAAAATGTTCTTTCTGACGATGAGAAAGCTTTCAACCAACAAGTGGTTTACGGCAAGGATATTACTATAGATACACTCATCCACTATGCACGTGAGTACCCTATGATGGCACAACGAAGAGTGATCATCGTCAAAGAAGCGCAAGAGCTTAGTCGCACCATAGGTCAGCTACTCCCCTACGTGGAAAAACCGTCTCCTACTACTATCTTGGTACTTTGTTATAAATATGGTAAGATAGATGGAAAAACCAAATTGGCTAAAGAACTCAAAAAATACACTACTCTAGAGAGTAAAAAACTCTACGAGAGTGATACCATTAAGTGGGTAAATAGTTTTTTGAAAGAAAATGGATATAGCATCAACCAAGTTGCTTGTCAGCTATTGGTAAGTTTCTTGGGTACTGACCTAAGTCGTATTGCTAACGAACTGAACAAACTCAAGATTATTCTCAAGCCAGGAACAGAAATCACCCCTACCCATATAGAGGAAAATATAGGTATCAGTAAGGATTTCAATGTATTTGAATTGCAGAATGCTCTTGGTAGGAAAGACCTTACTAAGGCAATGCAGATCATTAAGTATTTCAACGAGAACCAAAAGGATAACCCCATGCCCATGATTACAGAGAACCTATACCGATATTTTAAGAGTCTTTTTATCTTCTCCAGCCTTACAGGTCGCACTGATGCTGAATTAGCCAGAGAAATGGGCGTTAATCCGTACTTCCTAAGAGACTATAAGCAGGCGGCAACCCTTTACCCCTTAAAGAAAATCAGCCATTGCATGGAGGTTATCAAACAAGCCGACCTCAAAAGCAAAGGGGTAGAAAGTGGGTCCATCTCCTACTATGATATACTCAAAGAAATGGTTATTTTAGTGATTAGTGATTAGTGGTTAGTGGTTAGTGATTAGTGGTTAGTGATTAGTGACTAACTTCTGACAACTAAAAACTGACAACTGACAACTAACAACTAACAACTGACGAAAGGCTACTGACCTCTAAGTTGGTTAAATGCTTGTACGACCTCGCTATGAGAGACCGTTTTGTCCTTGAAATAGGTAATAAGTTGTTGTTTTTCCTCTGGAGTAGCTCCTAATTGGTTTAGTATATTGACTAAGTGCATTTTCATATGCCCCTTCTGAATTCCATGGGTGACCAAGGAACTCACCGCCGCAAAATTCTGTGCTAACCCCACGCAGGCGATAATCTTCATAAGTGCTTCTGCTGAAGGATTTTCAAGTATCTTTAAGGCTGTTCTTACCATAGGGTGTAGTTTGGTAAGTCCTCCTACAGTACCTATTGCCAAAGGTATTTCTATACTATAATGGAAGATGCCATCTATGAGAGAGGCTTGAGTAAGACTCTTGTACCTACCTTCCTTAGCTGCATAGGCGTGAGCGGCTGCTTCCACTGCACGGAAGTCATTTCCTGTGGCAATGACTACAGCATCTATACCATTCATAACCCCTTTGTTATGAGTTACCGCACGATATACATCGGCATTGGCTACTGCAATAGCTCGAACAAAGTCGGTAGCGAACTCCTCCCCTGTAATGTCATTATAGGACATTTGGCTAATAGGTGCGGATACTTCTGCCCTTACTAAGCACTGAGGGGTATAATTGGAGAGAATACTCATGAGTACTTCCAGATTTCCCTGAGTGATATGCGTGAGTGCTTCTCGCTCAATGGTTTGGGTCATCTGTTCCAAACATGAATTGATAAAATTAGCCCCCATAGCATCTCCCGTGAGGAAAGTTACAAATACCTGATAATAGTGCTCTAAGGAATCCGTCATATCCTTGAGCATAATGGAAGAGATTCCCCCTCCTCTTTTGCGCATATTTTCAGTAAGAGCGCTGGTTTCCTCGTATAAGAGTGGGTCTATTTGGTTAAAGAATTGGAAGAGTTCCTGTTTGTTTCCGTCAAAAAACAAATGAATATGCCCTACCTTTTCCATACTACGTACTTGACAATGGAAGCCTCCAAGTTCAGACCAGAATTTGGCTGCTTTGCTTACGGCAGCTACCACTGAACTTTCCTCTACCACCATAGGCACTGTATAATTGCGACCATCAATTAAGAAATTAGGCGCCACGGCAAAAGGTAAGACATAGTTACCTATGGCATTTTCTATAAAATCATCATGTAGCTTTTGCAAGTTACTATCCGCCAAATCATAAGTTGTAAAGACCTGCTCTGCAGAAGCCTCCTTGTTAAGATAGGTTTGGCATATCCATTGACGTTTTTCCTCCTTAGTGAGTTTAGAAAAACCTTTAACCATGTTAGTATTCATATATCTGAACTAAAAATCTTATTCTGTATAAAAGTGTATCATTCTCTCAATAGCACGGGTGCATACAGGGCAGAAATCATTACTATCAATAGAATTCATTCTGCAATCCTGCATAGGGCTATACATCCCTTTAGAAAGGTAGCCACCTCCCTCGAAGGCTCCTACTTTCTGTAGGTACTTAGTTGTACGAGGAGTAGGAATAGGGGTGCGTTTGTCCACCATATCCTTCCACTTAGTCCCGAAATCCACCAAAGAGGTAATGTTAGGCTCCCAAGGCTCTATTTTAAGATTGTAGCGACTTCCCATTCCCTCTTCATAATTGTATTCATCGGCAAGACCTACAAAACCATGACCAAACTCATGAACAAAGGTTTTTTCTGCTAAAGAATTATCCGATACATTAAGATTCAACAAGTTATAGAAAGCACCCCCTCCATATTCCTCGGTATTGACCACTACAAAGAGTTGGTCATAAGGCAAAGCCGCTGCTACATCAGCTACCTTAAAGAAAGAAGGGCAAGTGAGGTATCTGTCCATACCAAAGGAATAAAAATGGCTGTCAAACAAAGTATTTTTATAAGCTAGTACCCCTGCTAAGTCTGTTCCACTCTCTTGAGAAGGTGCCAACACTGCATAGATATTGAAGTCCTTTTTATGCTTACTATAAGGGGCAATAGCGAATAAATAATCAAATAGGCGCTGGGTATCGGCAACAAACTTATCCATTTCCTCTTGGGTATATCCTTCAGGAAGTACCACTATATCCACTTTTCGCTCAGGTGCTCCATTGTTCAGTAGCTGTTTGACAGGGAATTTCAGAGGAGCATCTTTGACAATCCTATAATCGGTAGGATCTACGGTAGTGGAGAGAAGGGTTGCAAAATTTCCATCGGTTTTTCTATGGTCAAAATTCACCTTAACCTGTGCTTTAGGGTAAGGTACTTGAAGAGGAATCTCGAAGAACTCCGTTTTAGTCTCATCGGGTTCTAGGCTTTGCCATTCTTCCAAGAGTGTGATAAATCCTTTGGAATACAATACCTTGCCCGATTCAGGCTCCAATACTTGTATACGGTACTCCCCTTGATTGGGGTGTATCAAGTTCGTATGAGAACCTCCAAAAAGTGGTTCCTGTTTGAGTCCTTTGAGAGCTACCTGAGTGCTTTGCTTTGTTCCAAAAAGGAAAAAATCCAATCGCAGTGCCTCCTTAGTAAAATAAGTATCATAGGACTGAGCCCCTGCTACTTGTAATAACAATAACGAAATAAAAAATAATATGTTTCTCATATATTATAGGCTATTTAATGATTATCGAAATTCACTAGGCTAAGTCAGCAAAATCATCCAACATATCCAATGAAGGAACAAAGAAAAGCGTACCTGTTTGAGCTGTACTAAAGTCCAATAAGCGGTCATAATTGCCCACAGGATTTCCTACAAACATATTAGTAAGCATTTTCTCCACTGTACTGAATGTATTGGCATAACAAATAAAGTAAGTACCCATTTGATGACTTAGAGGATCATGAAAAGGCATGTTGTCCCTTACCACTTTTAGATCATCACCCACATTGGCAAGAGCCGAATGCGCATTAGTAGGCTTGGTATCATCATCCATTTCTATATCCATTTCCTTAGTACGACCTATTACCTTTTCTTGTTCTGATACAGGTAAGGCATGCCAAGCGTTCATATCATGTACATATTTTTGTACAAATAGGTAGCTTCCTCCTTGGTAATGAGGATCTTCTTTGCCTACTACGGCGAACTGTTCTCGCTCCTGACCACGAGGGTTTTCAGTTCCATCTACAAAACCTATGATTGCGCGTCCGTCCCAATACCTAAACCCTTGTACATTTACTATAGTATCGGCGATAGATTGTAATGCTTGAGAGATTGTAGCAGCCATATCATAGGCTAAACTTGGGTTATGTGCACGGATATGGAAGTGAAGGTCCCCTTCTGTAGCCACAGCGGTATGTTTGTTACCCCTAATAGGCTCAAAATCCTTAAGCTCTTTAGGCAAAGGTTGAGGTAAGCCCAAAGTAACCCACGCCTTATGGCTAATACCTATAGTTACACTGGCGCGTGCCCCAGGGAAACGATCGGCTACAGAGTTATTAAGGTTTCCCACCCAACCACATACTTTAGCAAAAATACTGATTAACTGCTTTTTATCTAAATCCTTTTTAAATACCCATACTAAAAATACAGTATTGTTATTAGGTAGATCAGTTACATTTTGATAGTTCATATATCTACTTGACTATATTATTGTTCTATATTGTATTGTTTTATTTTTCTATAAAGGGTTCGTTCAGATATACCCAGTTCCTTAGCCGCTTCTTTTCTTTTACCCTTGTGTCGATCCAATGATTTTTGTATCAGCTCCACTTCCTTATCCTGCAAAGAAATAGGTTCTTCTTCCTGAATTTCCTCAGCGAAATCATAAGTATTATGTTTTCCCACATGCGAAGGCACCTTGTCATGAGAGAGGAGCATCATAGCAGGTTCGTTTGCCTCGGCAGGATAAGTAACCTCTGGGGATCCATATATTTTATGAATAAGTGTTTGGTTTTCCTCTTGTATCTTAGCGGTATTTCCTTCCTGTATAAGCTTGAAAGTGAGTTGCTTGAGATCATTCAGATCATTGCGCATATCAAAAAGCACCTTATAAAGGATTTCCCTTTCGGAAGCAAAATCTGTCTCAGCTTTCCCCTGAGATACCATAGCAGGTAGGTGACTCACCCCATCCTGGGGAAGGTAAGAAAGCAGCGTTTCGGCAGAGACCTCCCTTTTTTGTTCTACCACGGATATTTGTTCGGCAATATTTCTCAGTTGCCTTATATTACCAGGCCATCGGTAACGCAATAGCTCTTTGATTGCTCCCTCAGAGAGTTGAAGGGTAGGCATACGATATTTCTGTGCAAAATCAGAAGCAAATTTTCTAAACAGTAAATAAATATCGTCTTTACGTTCTCTTAGAGGAGGAAGGAAAATCTCCACTGTATTCAACCTATAATATAAATCCTCACGAAAGCGTCCTTTCTTGAGGGCTTCCTGCATCTTTACATTGGTTGCTGCCACAATACGCACATCCGTTTTTCGAGGTATGGAGTCCCCTACACGAATAAACTCCCCATTCTCCAGGACTCTCAAGAGGCGTACCTGTGCTGAAAGCGGTAATTCCCCCACTTCATCAAGAAAAATAGTTCCTCCGTTGGCTTCTTCAAAGTAGCCTTTCTTGTCTTCCTTGCCAGAGTGTGTAAAGCTACCTGCCTTAAAACCAAACAATTCCGAATCAATAGTACCCTCAGGGATTGCACCACAGTTGATTGCTATATATTTTGCATGTTTTCGTGCAGATAGTGTATGTATGATACGAGCAAAGGCCTCCTTACCCACGCCACTCTCCCCTGTGATCAGTACTGAGACGTCAGTAGGAGCTATACGGACGGCCTTTTCTATGGCAAGATTCAGTTTGGAATCATTGCCAATAATGCCAAAACGTTGTTTTACAGATTGAATGTCCATATTATGGAGTTCCTTTAGTTTGAGATATGAAAAACTTTGCAAATGTACAAAATTAATTTACAATACACAATTTAAGTAAGATATTTACACGATTTAAGGGATATTTTTAGTACCTTTGCACTCATCAAAGAATACAACAATGATACAGTCCATGACAGGCTTTGGGAAAAGCCTACTTCAACTTACTCATAAAAAAGTCATTATAGAGATAAAGTCCCTAAACAGCAAGGCTATAGACCTCAATACCCGTATTGCACAGGCCTATAAGGAGAAAGAGTTAGTCCTTAGGAAACTCATTTCTGACACCTTAGAACGTGGAAAGATTGATTTTACCCTTACCATAGAAAACACTTCAGAGACAAGTAGCTCTACCCTTAATGCCCCTATAGTAAGAGGCTATATACAACAGATGCAAGCCATTACCCCCGATGCGCCCGAGGTAGAACTTCTTAAGATGGCTGTACGCATGCCTGATGCCCTTACTACCCCTGTTGAGGAAGTAGATGAGCAGGAATTTGCCCAAATAGAGGAGCAGTTAGTTGTAGCCCTCAAGCAATTACAAGACTTTCGTCGCAGTGAGGGTGCTATCCTAGAGAAAGATTTTGTGCTGCGTATAAAAAATATACAAGCCCTTTTGAGCCAAGTAGAAACTCTTGATGTAGAGCGACTTGCTGCCATCCGCAATCGTATGGAGAAAGCCATAGAAGAGATCAAGGATCGTGTGGATGAGAATCGATTTGAACAAGAATTGATTTTTTACCTTGAGAAATTGGACATCACCGAGGAGAAAGTACGGCTTGCCAATCACCTAAATTACTTCCTTACTACCCTTGAAGAACCCCAATCCAATGGGCGCAAATTGGGATTCATCGCTCAAGAGATAGGGCGCGAGATCAACACCTTAGGTTCCAAAGCTAACCATGCCCAAATGCAACAAATTGTAGTGCTGATGAAGAACGAATTGGAGAAGATAAAAGAACAAGTACTTAATATCCTTTGATAGTGAGTAGTGATTAGTGATTAGTGGTTAGTGATTAGTGGTTAGTGGTTAGTGGTTAGTAAAAATATGAGTCAATAGTTAAAACACTATTTACTAACTTTTTAAGACGCAATGAATTGCGTCTCTACCCTAATGCAGGCTAAGCATAACTCCCTACTAGTCTAGTCTTCCATAGGAGCTCAATAAATATAGAACTTTTTTATGAAGTAAGAAGTAAAGCAATTGCAAAGAAGAAGGCTTATGAGGCTAAGAAAGAACTCTAAAAGGGCTTAAAAAGACACTATAAATAGTGCTTTGATTAAACAAATGACGAGTGACTAATTCCTATGGTGGTATTTGTCACTCGTCATTTGTTATTTGTTACTAAAAGATGTCGCCTTCTTTGAGTTTTTCGGTATTTTCAGCTAGTTGGAGTTCGTCAATCAGACGTTGGATATCTCCGTTCATAATATTACCTAAATCATAAAGCGTTAGTCCAATACGGTGATCCGTTACGCGGCCTTGTGGATAGTTATAGGTGCGTATCTTGGCACTTCTGTCCCCACTGGATACCATACTCTTAC
>NZ_CALHGG010000165.1 GCF_938029845.1 uncultured Capnocytophaga sp. | reverse complement strand
CCAAGGTATCGGTGGTTGTAACTGTACTGAAAGATAATAACGCATGAAAAGTAATATTTCTCTTCGTGATATTAGGGTGTATGCCTATCATGGTTGCCTACAAGAAGAAGCTCAAATAGGTAGTTGGTATCGCGTAGATATGACTGTTTGGGCGGATCTGACTACTTCTATAGATAGTGATTGTCTTTCAGACACCATAGATTACGTAAGGCTTAACCAAATTGTTAAGGATCAAATGGCTATACGTTCACGCCTATTGGAACATGTAGCAGGGCGTATTCTACAAGCTATAAAAGCTGAATTTCAAAGTGTTACTTCTGTTGAGATAGAAGTAGCAAAAATAAACCCACCTATAGGGGGAGATGTAGCACAAGTGAGTGTAAAAATAATTGACTAATTATTTGCGCACTTAAAAAAAAAGTCCTACATTTGCACCCTGTAAAAAGGCATCATGGCCGAGTGGCTAGGCAGAGGTCTGCAAAACCTTCTACAGCGGTTCGAATCCGCTTGATGCCTCACTAAATTTTAGAATTTAAAACCGCATTTTTATGACTAATGTATTGGACAAATTTGTACAGGATATCAGAACTAATGTACCAGGATTTATTGCTGTTTCTGTGACAGAGGTGAAATCAGGTGTGTCTTATGTAGCAGCATCTGCTGACCCTAATTTGGATCCTAACTTAGCATCTGCTTACAACTTGGAAGTGGTAAAAGCAAAAATGAGTGCTTTGCGTATTCTAGGTTTGGAAGATAAGGAGAAGATTGAAGATATTCTCATTACCTTGACTAACCAAATTCATGTGATTGATTTGGCTCCTAATGGAAATTATTTTGTATTCTTAGTTGTAGATTCTTCTAAAGCAAATTTAGGTATTACTCGTTCTCTTTTAGCACGTTACAAAAAGGATCTACAGTCTATTTTCTAGAAAAAAACTGAAAATAAGTAACTTATATAAGGCTATCCTATTTGGATGGCCTTTTTTAAGGAATAAAAACTAAAATTATCTCTATCTTTATTTTTATTAATTATTAAACGCAAAAATCAAAAAAAGAAAACGGCTTATATAAGCCGTTTTTTATTATTTATAAGTCTGCTTAAAATATTATCGTAAGGTTACTTCTGTTTTTCCAACCTCACGCAATTGATCGTCAAATACAAACACTTGGTAAGTACCTGGTTCATATTTGGTAGTGATAGAGGAGATATACTCGCATACATCCACAGGGTTACGTTCATACAAGAATTTCTTTACAGCACTGTAATTTACAGTTCTTTCTCCAACAGTGGCTGTGTCATTGTCTCCTAAGGTAATACCATTAGGGCTAAGTATTTGTACATAGAAAGTACGATTGCCCACAGGGGCAATTCTATTGACTCCCACAGTGTAGCATACTTTAATCTTATCTACCGCTCCAGAGCGCTCTTTCTCTACATATCTACCTCCTGATTTTTCTTTCATTCCTTGGGCTGTAAGGCTCTTGAGACTAAGGATAGAACCTTCATCTATCACTTTGCTTAGTTCTTTGGCCTTCTGAGAGACAGAATCTAGCTGAGTAGTACGTACATTCAGTGCCATAGCAGTGCTGTCACGCTCTTGGGTTACTTTTACATTGTACTTACGCAAGGAGTCGTTGATAGCCAATAGGCGTTTGCGTTCTTTCTTAAGTACTTCTACTTGATCGCGATACTTGAACAGTACATTGATATCTGCTTTCATATTCTTAAGCGAGTCAATGTATTGAGCAATACGAGCTTTAGCATCGGCTAATTCATCGGCATTCTGCTTAGAAATAGTTACCGCTTCGTCATAATCCTTTTGTAAATTTTCTAATTCTTTGACAACCTGATCGCGTTTTTCTAAAATGGCTTCTTCATTTTTTCTAGCTTCGTTGGATTGGTAGAAAGCATAGCCTCCTGCTCCTACAAGTCCTATGGACAACAAAGCAATGATAAGACCACCTCCTTTTTTTCTTTCAGGCATTCCGTTGTTTTGTAATTCTACTGACATAAAAAATAGGTTTTTAATTCTTTTATTAGGACAAAAGTAGGAAATTTTGTTTAAGAATGAAACATATTTAATGATTTAACTCATAATTAATATATTTCACCAGAGCCAATAAGCTCATCATCCAAGTACCAAGCAGCAAATTGCCCTGAGGTAATAGCACTTTGTGCAGTAGAAAAATCTACATATAACCCACTGTCTGTCAGGTATAAAGTGGCTTTTTGTAGAGGTTGGCGATAACGAATGCGAACTGCTACCTCCATAGTTTGGTGCAAAGAAAGTGTCAGATCGGTGCGAATCCAATGGATGTCTTCTTTTTTAACAAATAGCGTGCGTCTGAACAGACCTGGATGGGCATGTCCTTCCCCTACATAGATGATATTTTTCTCTGTATCGGTATCTATCACAAAAAGAGGTTCTACAGTACCTCCTACATGAAGTCCTTTGCGCTGTCCTATGGTGAAAAAATGGGCTCCTTCATGCTGTCCAACTACTTTTCCATCCGTGGGGGAATAGTGGTATTTTTCGGCATAGTACTTCAGCTCATCTTCATAGCACTCAAAGAGCTTACGACTTTCTTTGTCTTGATAACCTTGCCAAGTGCTGGGGATTTGGATAATATCTCCTCTTTTGGGGGAAAGTTGTTGTTGGAGAAACTCAGGTAGGCGTACCTTGCCAACAAAGCAGAGTCCTTGCGAGTCCTTCTTTTCGGCAGTAACAAGCCCTAATTCTTTGGCAATGGCGCGTACCTCACTCTTTTGTAGATCGCCGATAGGGAAGAGGGCACGGCTCAGCTGTGCTTGGGAGAGCTGGCATAGGAAGTAGGATTGGTCTTTGTTTTGATCCTTTCCTGCCAATAGGCGATAGATCGTCTGACCATTGACCTCAATTTCTTCCTTACGGCAATAGTGCCCTGTAGCTACATAGTCAGCACCTAAATTGAGGGCATATTCCATAAAGGTGTCAAACTTGATTTCACGGTTGCAGAGTACATCGGGGTTGGGGGTACGACCACGTTCGTATTCTCGGAACATATAATCCACAATACGTTGTTTGTAGGGTACACTCATATCTACCGTTTGGAAAGGGATTCCTAATTTTTCGGCTACCATAAGGGCATCATTACTGTCCTCAAGCCATGGGCATTCGTCGGAGATGGTAACCGAATCGTCATGCCAGTTCTTCATGAAGAGACCAATGACCTCATATCCTTGCTTTTGGAGTAGGTAGGCGGACACACTGCTATCTACCCCTCCACTAAGTCCTACTACTACACGTTTCATAATTGTTTCCTTTCTTTTTAAGATTTTTCTATACAAATGGCGCCCCATGAATATCCGACACCAAAGCCGACAAATTGTATCTTTTCGCTTGCTTTCTGAGGATATTTGCGTAGATGTTCGGAGAAAGCAATGGGAATGGTGGAAGAGATCGTATTGCCATAATAACGCATCTCAATTACAAATTTCTCCTCAGGGATTTCCATTTCCTCACGTACCTTATTCAGTATATGAGTATTGGCCTGATGAAAGACAAATAAATCAATGTCTTTTATATCTAAATTGTTTGTCTTTAGATTGTTATAGACTACCTCTGGGGTGCGTTTTACGATAAAATTGAAGATTTTCCCTCCTTTCATATCCACGAAATTGTCCAAATCGTCGGGGTTTTCGTTGCGAGGGGAGCGGGTACCCCCATTGCGAATGATAAGATTCTCAGCACCAGCACCATCGGTGCCTAAGGTGGGTTTCCCAATGCAATACGCTCCTTCGGTGGAGACAAGGGTAGCGGTAGCCGCATCTCCGAAGATACTTAGGTTACCCTTATCCTTGGGGTGTATATACTTGGTATAGGTATCTGCCGTTACTAAAATCACATTCTTAAAATTACCAGAGGCAATGAGACTACTAGCTAGAGAAAGTCCATAGATATAGCCTGAACAACCTTGGTTAATGTCCAAAGCCGCACAAGAAGTAGGCAGACCTGCTTTCTCTTGTACAATACAAGCTGTAGTAGGGAGAATGTGATCGGGAGTTTGGGTGCAAAGTAGAAGAAAATCAATGGCATTTTTATCCAAATGATGTTCCTCAATAAGGTTTAGTACGGCCTTGGCAGCCATATCGGAGGCGCATTCGTCTTCTTGGGCGATGTAACGCTGCTCAATACCTATTTTCTGAAGAATTTTTTCGCTATTCCATTCAGGAAATTGCGCTGAAATGGCATCGTTGGTAAGAATATTCTTAGGAAAGTAGGTAGAAATAGCCTTGATATAACTTTTCATCATTCACAAATATAGGGTTTATTGGCAATGCTTTTTCTAAGAATAAAAAAAAAGTCATTCACTAAAGAATGACATCGTGGGAAGAGCAGGATTCGAACCTGCGAAGGTAAAACCAGCAGATTTACAGTCTGCCCTCGTTGGCCGCTTGAGTATCTTCCCGTTTTCGGCCGCAAAAGTACGTACTTTTTTTTTGCTGTGCAAGTTTTTATACGTCTTTTTCCAAAAACTTTTTTATCTTCTCTACCTCTACCCCTATATCTCCTGCACCAGCTAGCACTAAAACACGAGCAGGGTGGGCTTGCAAGTAGTTGATAATCTCGGGTTTGGATAAGAGCATCTTGTTGGGATTCTCTATTTTATCCAAAAGCCATTGGGAGGTTACTCCCTCTATGGGGAGTTCTCGGGCTGGATAGATATCCAACAGCAGCACACGGTCAAACTGTGAAAGGCTCTTAGCAAAACCGTCAGCAAAGTCACGGGTGCGGGTGAAAAGGTGTGGTTGGAAGAGAATGGTTATCTCCTCATCAGGATACATGGTTCTTACCCCATTATAGAGTGCATTCAGCTCGGTAGGGTGGTGGGCATAGTCGTCTATAAAGACTTGCTCAGGGGTGTTGATGATATAACTAAAGCGCCTTTTTACTCCCTTGAAGCTCGCTAAGGCACGAGTCAAATCAGCTAAGGGATAGCCAGCCTGATGAGCTACTGCTACCGCAGCCAAGGCGTTGAGTAGGTGGTGTTCACCAGGACGGAAGAGGGTGCAGTCCTTGACCTCTTCACGGTGACCTGTCTTAGGATCGGTATAGCTTAACGTAAAGTGATAGCCTCCGTTTTGTACTTTTACCTGAGAAATCTCATAATCGCTACCATCGGCTATGCCATAGGTAAGTCCAGCAAAGGGTAGTCCCTTGCGTACAATGAGCTTGCCCCCAGGTTTGAGGCGATGGGTAAAGTCCTCAAATCCCTTTTGGAATTCTTCCGCTGTTCCATAGATATCTAGGTGGTCAGCATCTACTGCTGTGATACAAGCAATGGAAGGGCTTAGGCGCAAGAAAGAGCGGTCAAACTCATCGGCTTCTACTACCGTAAGTTCAGTCCCCTTACAGATGAAGTTGCTTTGGAAATTCTCACAGATACCTCCTAAGAAAGCACTGACAGGTGCTTTGCACTCTACCAAGATATGAGCTAAGATACTGCTGGTAGTTGTCTTGCCATGGGTACCTGCTACGGCTAAGCAAAAACTGTCCTCGGTGATAAGCCCTAATACTTCCGAACGCTTGCAGACCTTGTAGCCATGTGTTTGGAAATATACAAGTTGCTTATGTTCCTTTGGGATGGCAGGGGTATAGACTACTAATGTATTTTCAGGGGTGTAGTTTTTGGGGATAAAATCCAAGTCCTCCGAAAAGGTAATAGCCATATTCTTTTGGGAGAGCATCTCCGTAATATCGGAAGGGGTACGGTCATAACCACGCACCTCTTTTCCTTTGAAGTGATAGTATAAAGCCAAAGCGGACATGCCAATCCCTCCTATGCCTATAAAATAAATATGTTCCATGGTTCGTGAGTTAATGAGCTAATTTGCCAATGAGTCAACAAGTTAATTTGCTGATGAGTAATTGGCAAATTGTCTAATTAATAAACGCAAAGGTAAGGATAATTTTTAAATACTCAGCGGGCTAGAGGAACAAATTTTGAGTTATTTTGTCTCAGGTAGGTATTGCCAATAGCGCTTGGGCATATTCCTGAGTTGGTAATGGGTGTTTTTGCGTTCAGAGATATTGATATGCTGGAAGTAGGTTTTCCAAAGCTGCTCATAGTCATCGGAAGATTGACTGGTTTTGCCAAAATTCTTGTCGGCAGGGGTAAAAGAAATCACTTCTTTGAGGTCGTAGTAGAATCCATAAGCACGATCGGGGTCAAAGAGTATCCACTCTTGGTCTGAAAAACGTGCTTTGAAGTGGAGAATCACCAAAGGCAATACATCATACTGAGGTACTATTTTGGCAAAGTAGAGCGTACCCACTTGCTCAAAGCGAACAAATTCCTTTACTCTATGTACCTCACGCCCTACACTCTTAGCAGCCTTTCGAATATGGGCAATAGCCTTATGACCATAGTTTTCTAAGATATTTGCTTCGGGGTATTGGATCATCAGGCGAATGGCCTCCAAGAGATGGTTTTCTATTGCGATTTCTTCCGAAAGGAATGCCTGAAGTACAATGGTTACCCCCTCTGTGCCCCATATAGTTTTGATCCTCTTCAGTACGCGCTGGGCTTTGGTAGGATCAGTATATACACGCTGCTCTTCGTCCCATAGGGTAGGGGTGTGACGATATTCAGGAGTAATAATCACCTGTGAGTAACGTCTTTCAAAGGTTATAAAAACAGCTGTAAGGAATCCTTCAAAGGAACTATCGTAGAGTAAATGTATCAATTTGTCAATTAGTTAATGTGCCAATTTGCCAATAGGCTAATTGGGAAAGGGTATAATGGGGTCATAGCTGTTTTTCTGTTTGCTCTGGCTGTTAGCAATGATAAGGCGACGCAGTCTTAGGCTATCCATACTCCCTGCCAAGGGTTCTGCACCACTACAAGTGATAAAGTACTTAGCACGACTGAGACTTACTCCCATTTGTTTGAGGGAATAGTAGGTGAGTTTTTGGAAAGTCCGTGCGGATAAGATCTTCTGTACGGATCTCACTCCTACCCCAGGGATACGTAGGAGTAATTCTCGCGGTGCGGTGTTTATATCGATGGGGAAGAGGTGCTGATTACGCAACGCCCAAGCGAGCTTAGGGTCTATCTCCAAATCCAAAAAAGGTTGCGTAGGGTCAAGAATCTCATTGGGGTCAAAACCATAATAGCGCATCAGCCAATCGGCTTGGTAGAGGCGATTCTCTCGTACAATAGGTACTTGGCTATAGATAGAGGGGAGGCGACTGTCCTGAAGAACAGGTACATAACCGGAGTAATACACCCGCTTGAGTTGAAATTTCTCATACATATAGCTCGCCACATGGATAATCTTTTGGTCTGTCTCGGCTGTAGCCCCAATAATCATCTGGGTGGTCTGTCCAGCAGGGGCAAACTTGGGGGTGTGTTTGAATTTTTTTTGCTCCAAAGAGGTGATAGCTAGCTCTTTCTTCACCTGTTGCATAGGAGCAATCATCTGCTTGTGGTCTTTTTCAGGGGCTAAGAGCTTCAAACCCTCCTTGGTAGGAATCTCTAAATTAATAGAAAGGCGATCGGCATAGAGTCCTGCCTCGTGGATAAGTAATTCACTCGCCCCAGGAATGGTCTTCAGGTGTATATAGCCGTTGAAGTGTTCCTCTTCTCTCAGTTTTTTGGCCACTCTTACTAAGCGTTCCATGGTGGTATCGGCATCCTTGAATACACCAGAGCTTAGGAAAAGGCCTTCTATATAGTTTCTTCGGTAGAAGTTGATAGTCAGATCCACCACTTCCTGTACAGAGAAAGCCGCACGAGCAATATCGTTCGAGCGGCGAGAGACACAATACACACAGTCATATATACAGTGATTGGTCAGAAGGATTTTGAGCAGGGAGATACACCGCCCATCTTCCGTAAAGGAATGGCAGATTCCCAAGGGAGCAGCATTGCCCAATTCGCCTTTTTTGCCACGACGTGTACTCCCACTACTCGAGCAGGATACATCATACTTAGCAGCATCGGCTAAAATGGCGAGTTTTTCTTTGATACGTTCAAAATCCATGGATAGTGGTCAGTGGTCAGAAGTCAGCAGTCAGTTGTTAGTGGTCAGCAGTCAATTTCTGATGACTGACCACTGACTTCTGATTACTGTTTACAGTTATTACAAGGGCAAAGTCTTTGTATAAGTTCAGGGAAACGAACAAATCCAGTCACCCAGATAAGGGTTTCAATGCCTGTCTGTAAGACAAAGGATTCTTTGATAACCAAATGAGTAGCCATAGCTCCGGCCATATAACAAGCCATAAGCAAAAAGCCTACCACAGCAGTACGAGGAATCCAAAAAAGTAAGGCAAAAAGCAATTGCAAACCTCCTAAGATATACAATATGTTCTTTCCTCCTACCAATTCGGCCGTTTGTATATTTTGTTCACCTCCAGTGAACTTCATAGCTCCAGTAGCTACAAAAATAAGAGTTACTAATCCAGAAAGGATATAACCAGCAATTTTTCTTTTCTTACAGTTCATAATATAATGATTTAAATTCTGGTGCAAAGATAGGTGTTTTTTTTAAAAGGAAAATTAACATGAGGTAATTTTAGAGAGCTGAAAGAATTACAATCTGAAAATATCTTCAGTTTGTAAGCTCAGCTCAGGGAAGATTGCTGAGTGAATGATAGTACCTTCTACAATAGGTGGGAGTGTGCGATATTTGTTGTTTTCTAAAACAAATTGGGTAATCTCTTTGTAGTCTGGGCGTACAACCCAATACTCTCTTACCCCTGCTTCCTCATAGAGTTCATATTTGTTAAGCATTTCTTTTTTAGAATTACCAGGGGAGAGAATTTCTATGATAAGGTCAGGGGCGCCTTGGCAGCGTTTCCCGTCAGCTAATTTCTCAGGGTCACATACTACACAGAGGTCTGGTTGTACAACGGTATCTTCCTTACCATTCTTGTTTTTAAGAACGACATCAAAGGGGGAGGCAAAGGCCTTGCAAGGTTTGTTGTGAAAATACATAAAGAATAACCCCGATAGATTAAAGGATATGCCTTGATGAGAAATAGCGGGTGCAGGACTCATCTTAAAGATTTTACCTTTGAGAATCTCTACTCGGTCTTTGATATTCCACATCAGATAATCGGCATAGGTATATATGCCATTGACAAGGTCTAACTGGTCAATATTCGTGATTACAGTGCTCATGGGTTCAGTTGTTAGTTGTTATTAGTCAGAAGTCAGTCATCAGAAACTGACCTCTGACAACTGAATTGCAAAAATACAATATTTGAAGAGGAAAGTCAATAGGGCAGTGCAGAAGAATAAGTTAAATTCGAAATAACTTAAAACTCAAAACTAATTCGTTGTCAGTCCGCCATCTACTGCTAGTATGGTACCTGTAATCCAAGAGGCATTGTCGCTGGCAAGGAATACAGCCGCTTAGGCGATATCCTGAGGGGTTCCGATATGCTGCAAAGGGTAGATTTCTTTGACCATTGTTTCAAAAGCTGCTTGTTTCTCTCTGGTGAGTGCTTGCAGATTACGATTGAATTGAGGAGTAGAGATGCTTCCAGGAGCAATGGCATTGACACGTACTCCTAAGTGACCTACCTCAAAAGCTAAAGCTTTGGTAAAGGAGTTCAGAGCTCCTTTGGTAGCGGAATATACAGTGGTGGCTCTATTGGGCAGCATACGATGGGCAAAGTAAGAGGATATGTTGATCACATTTCCTTTGCTTTCTACAAGAGCAGGTAGTAGCTTTTGGGTAAGGAAATAAGGTGCTTTTACATTGAGGTTGAAGTGCATATCATATAACGAACTCTCGACCTGATCGAAAGGTACGAATTTACCCAATCCTGCATTGTTTATCAAGACATCTAATGAGGGAAATACGCCCAAAATAGCTTGGCTTATCTCCGAGATATTCTCAGTAGCCGACAAATCAGCAGCAAGGGTGTGAACAAGTACAGAGAATTCACTAAGAAGCTCCTCTTTGGCTTTTTGAAGTTTGTTAGGGTCTTTCCCTATGAGTAAAAGGTTTGCCCCATTTTGCGCAAAGGCTTTAGCTATTCCTAAACCAATACCATCACTTCCGCCAGTAATTACCGCATTTTTGTTTTCTAATACTTTCATATTGTTGATTATTTTCGTTAATTGTAGATTATTTACAAATTGCAAAGTTACAATAAAAAATTGTATATTTGCAACCTATTTTGTAAATAATTTACAACCGATGGAAAAGACGGAGCAGAAAGAATCTAAGGAGCTACTATTAGACTTTGATTTTCTTAAGAAGTTAGTGGTAGGAATAGGAGAGGTATCCCAAATAACAGGGATTCCTACCCGACAGATACGCTATTGGGAAGAGAAAGGGATTCTCAAGAGCCTCACAGAAGAGGAAGGGAAGAATCGTCGCTATGACTATCTGAATATCAAAAAAATACTCCTCATAAAGGAACTTCTTGATGAGGGGTATACCTTGGACGCTTCCGTAGAAAAAGTAAAGAAGCGTATGGCAATGATAGAGGAAATGCTTAGCAAAATGGGACAGTTAGTCGTCGGTGATAGCTCGTCAGTTCCTAGTCATAACGATTGATCTCTATGGGGTCATTTGTAATAAGTTGCTGATTTCCTCCGCATGGGTGCGACAATAGTACATTACAAAGGAAATAAAAGGGACAAAGAGCGTAATACTATATAGCAAGCCACATGCAAATGCCTTGTAATCACCTATACGATAGAGCATATACCCTGCCCAAATGAGGTTCAGTGTCATAGTGATATGTGATAGCTGTGCAAAGATATTAGCGCCACTCCATGTAAAGGTGAACAGTCCCATAGTGCCGAAGTAATACATTGGCAGAAAAGCAAGAGCCAACCAAGTAACATTTCTGCTATATAGAAAAATCACAAAGCCTACTAAATATACCAAACTGCTATGAGAACAAGCGTTATAAGATAGCCATTGTACAAAATTTACTTTTAGGCTAAAGAAGAAGTAACCACTCCCCGAAACTGTAAGTAGTAATAAGGCAATGGCTAAGAGAATACCAATAGTTTTTTCTGTTTTTGTCATGATAAAAGGTGTTAGGTTCTAGGTGACAGCTGTTATCTAAAGGAGCATTGACTAACGAATAGGGATATATATTTCTGTTTTTAGTTTTTCTTCAGGGGTACGGCGAGAGTCATTAAGGTATTTCTCAAATAGAGGTTCGTCCCTCAGTTCATATTCACTTTCTACCACCCATCGCATAGCAGCATCATCTACAGCAGCCAAATGGCTGTAACTTCCTTGATAGAAAAAGACGGCATATTTGCCTCCCGCCAAGCTCTTGCAACTTACTTCGCCTTCAGGACGGGCGGGTTTGTGAATAGATAGACAAATTTCTGAACGTTGCAGGGAGGTTTCAGTGATTTTTGGATCGTCATAGAATACACCTATAGACTCAATACCTTTGGTAAATAGCTTTTGTGATTTCACAACAGCCCACAATTGCTCATAGGCTTTGCCGTAGTTCAAGGTGCCATATTCGCCAGTGAGAGCTACATAGATAAGGTTTTTAGGTTCTAAATCCATTATTTTAGGAGCTTTGAGTGCCAAATTGGGGTTGATAATTTCTTTCTTCATAATGTAAATATCTTTGTTGGTTCTGTATTCAGAGGGAGTGATGCCATATTGGTTTTTGAAGGCTTTGGATAGGGAAGCAGGCGTTTCATACCCTATATTGAAGGCAATTTCTTCTATGGGAAGAGGGGTATAACGCAATAGACGTGCAGTAGCTTCCAGCCTTAAGCGAGTGATATGTGCCCCGATAGTCTCTCCCTTGAGCGCTTTGAAGACACGATGAAAGTGAAATTCGGATAAGGCAGCCACTTCGGCGAGGGTCTTTAGGTCCAAGGATGCATCTAAGTGGTCGTTGATATAAGCAACCACCTTATTGATACGTTGGGTGTAGTCGTTGTAAGTAATAGTTCGCATGTAAGTTAGGTTTGAGTGGTTGACCACTGATTTACGAGGCAAAGATACAGTGATTTTTAGTAAAATACTTTTCCTATCTTGCTAAAAATGTATGAATCACAGGAGTAACTAATTACTAAATTTGTATCTTTGCCCTTGTAAAAATAAAGATGATGAACAAACAAGAAGCAATTCAGATAAGAATGCTAAACCAGCAACTGCTTTCTCCCCTATACGAAAGACCAGAAGATATAGTAGCTTGGCAGGGGGCTATGCAAGCGCAGGACTATAACTATTTTCGTTGGGCGATAGGGATACGGCAGCGGACACCACAGTTAGTTGGGCTCCAAGAGGCATTTGCTAAGGCTGAACTCTTACGCCTTCATCTCTTGCGATGTACTGTACAAGTAGTGAGCCAAACAGATATAGGTTGGTTGCTTCCCTTGTGTAAAGAGCGGAATTTGCGAACCTTACAATCGTGGTATAAGAGTATCAATGTCTCATTTTCAGAAAGTCATTTTCAGGAGATAACTCAAGCCTTACAGGAACTCTTAGCAGGCGGTAAGTCATTACCTAAAAAAGCTATTGCAGAACAACTCACCTCCTTAGGACTCTTACCTGACGATAGGCTACTGACTTCCTTATTAGTTCGGAGTGAGATAGAGGGCCTCCTGTGTTCAGGGGTGATGCAAGGTAGGGAAGCCACTTGGGCATTGCTGTCGGAAAGAGTGTCTACAATATGCTCGCTTACTCCTGATGAAGCACTGAAGCAGCTAGCCCTAAAGTATTTTAGGAGTCATTCGCCTGCTTCTTTAGAGGACTTCGCTTGGTGGTCGGGATTGTCCAAAACACAATGCAGGAAAGCTTTGACCTTAATAGCCAATGAAATAGAGGAGATAAAAGTAGAAGAAGAGACAATGTACCTATATCATAGTACTCTTGACTGTCCCGATTATGCAAGAATGGTACTTTTGCTTCCACCCTATGATGAGTATCTGATAGGTTACAAAAGCCGCTGGGTAGCGCTTGAAAAGAAACATACAGCTAAGGCACATAACAACTTTGGTATTTTCAAACCTGTAATTCTGCACGAAGGCAGAGTGGTAGGCAATTGGAAAGCAAGTATTGATAAGCAAGGGGCAAACCTTATCACAGAACTTTTTGCAGAGAAAAGCAAAGTCAAGCAGCGAAGCCTACAAGAGGCGGTAAATCAGTTTGTGGAGTTTTGCAAAGTAACAACAGCTAATGGATCATAGATTCAAAATAACAAGGAGGCAAACTGAATAAACATCAATTTGCCTCTTGGAGGGTATGGGTTTATAACGAGCCTGTTGTTCAGATAGAATAACAGATAACAAGTTTTTACTTTTACGTTTTTATTTTTTACTTGGATCAATGTCCATTCTATACATTTTGTGGCAGGCAACGCAATTGCCTAACAGTTCAGTAACTTGTGCAGCGGTATGTTTAGGGTCAAAGTTCTTTTCGGCACTCTCGGCGATTTGGTCAAACTTGCCATGGGTGTCGAAGCCTATAGTCTTGAATTCCGCAGGAACAGAGGCAAGTAGGCCTGCGGGGGCATGTCCTGCTACCGAACCACCCGAAGCACGGGCTACTTTGGCAATAAGAGCAGGATCGTTCTGGGCTATGCCGACATTGATCTGATGAAGTGCTTCTACAAAGGTGCGCATCTCGTGCATAACGAAGTCCTTATTGGACCGGCTTACAATGATACTCACACGGGTATCATTGGGTAGGACTTGAGTGTTGCCTACAAACATCTTTCTGATAAGAACTACATTCACCCCTACAGAAATAACTAAAAGGGAAATAAAGAGAATTTTTTTTATCATGATTATAATTTGTTAACTTGTCAATGAATGGTTAGCTCATTAGCTCATTGTCTTATCAAAAATCGTGCCTTTATTTAGAATAAAGATATATAAAAACAAATTTTTTTTTTCTAATTGCTTAATTGATAAGTAAATAGTCTGTATCAGCCTTTAATGACTAACTGCAGAAATTATTTGTTTGGCTTTTTTAATTTTTATATTTTTGTGTGGTGATATAGTGTGCTTTATGTGAGAATAAAAATAGTTTAGAATAAATAACAGATGAAGAAGAAATGGCAGTGTTTTTATAGGGATACAAAGGAAGAAATGTTACAGGTAGTGGGTAATACTAATCTGCCTTATCTTTTGTTGCTACAAAAACACACCTCACAATTGCAGGATTGGATACTAAGAAGTCATATAAATCATTATCAAGCAAGTTTTCAGAGTTATTCTTTACAGAAGTTTGTCCTGATGGAGATGCCCTTATATCACTTAAATTTTGATTGGTGTTCTATAAGCGAAGAAGTCTATGGCTCTTTGAGGGAGGAACCTTCTTCTTTTGAGATATTTGCTTCCACAATTTATTATCTATTTGACTTCCTGCTCTCTTATAATAGCTTTATAGAATGTCCCCAGTATCCTAATAACCAGTTGTATTATACAAAATTAGCAGAGGAAGTGATTTATGAATGTAAATTTCCTCCTTTGCTATATGATTTGGATTTTAATAGTATTTATACCACAGCCGAAATAGCGTATTGTCCTGCAAAAATATTGAAAGAAAAAGGACTTTATCGGGAATAGGAAAAAAGATGGTCTTACAAATAAAAACCGATTATATAATATCTCCAACAAAAGGGGATTATGCTTTGATCGATCATATAGAAGCTATTCCCTCAGTAGCTTATTGTTATAGGGCACGACTCATAGAAAATTCGTTGAGTGAGGCGCTGATTACCTTATGCAAAGAATATCAAGAATGTATTGATGCTTTTAGTATCCTATTGGCCGATGAGATAGAACGAGAAATAAGCGAATATCAGTTGTGCCTAAAATACAATAATAGTAAGTTGTTTGATTTGAAGATATATGACCATTATGTAACTTTCTTTACAAAATACCGAACTGCAGACGGCTTATTAGATGATTACAGATGGTAGTGAGACTGAGACAGAACGGCAATCTAGTAAAAAGTATCTTGAATAAAGAAGAATTAATGAGTTTTATAGGAGAGAATATAGAAAGTGTTGTCCCCCTAACAGACATAGTATAAGCAAGAAAGCTTATTACCCCAATAACATTTGCATGATGGAAACTATCCTTGATAAAATTAGAAGTATATTAGAAGATAAGATGCAAAAAGCTGGTTTGTATTTTGATGATACCTATAAGGCTTATATGGGTATTCTGAAAAATGATATATCTCTTTCTTATGGTTATTTTTTTGATGTAAGAAGAAAGACTGGACAAGATTATTATTTGTTGGATATTTCTCTCTCAATACTCCAAAAGGAAATAGCCCATATAAGCAATCAGGTACAACAAAATTCCATAGAAAAGCGAAATATCCCTGACCAATTGAAAAAGAAATTGCTTAAAAACATTAAAAAGAAAGCTCCCATAATAGGGGGTATTTATAATTGGAGGGATATAGCTCCCTTTTTTCAAACAGCAAAAGTACAAAATTGTTACCTCTACGATAGTTCGGAAATAGACTTATATAGGGATGAACTTATCACGCTTTTCGAGAAGGGGCAGATATGGACACAAAAAGCCTGTGATTGGGATTTTTTAGTTCACTGGAATGTAGAAAATAAAAATGCACTACAAGCCTTGTGTATTTTAAAATACTTAAATAGAAAAGAGGATTTTGACTACATAAAGGAACTATCCATTTCTAAATATAAAGCAATGAAGTTACCTATTGATGAGTTAGAAGAGATTGAATGGTAGGATTACTCTTTATTGATAGCAAGTATATATAACCATTATATAACTTTCTTTGCAAAATACCGAACTGCTGACGGCTTGTTATATGATTATAGATGGTAGTAAGACTAAGAAAGAATTTATCTATCAGCTGATGAATTTATAGATTCAAAAAACGCCTTTAACCGATGTTTGCCTAATAGCCAGTTGCTCCTGCTAATAATATCTTTTCTGTTTTCATTGGGTTAATCTTCTGCTAAGTCTAAAAAGTCTTCAAAATATTCCTCAAAAGAATTAAACATAGGCGTAGGTTTGTCGATTTCAAAGTCCCCCTTATCATTGCAATAAACCTCTGCTTCGAAGACCTTCGCATCTTTCAGGTGTATCTTATTAGAAACTTTATATAAAGTTAGAAATTCGTCCACCTCGTAATGTAGTACGATAAAATCCTCTGAAAGATGTAAGTCCTCTCTTAGTTGTTTAGTTAGTTCCACAATAGGATAGGATATGCTGTCTTTTTCTTTGTAAATACCATTGATATAGACATCGCCATAATTACAAGAACCACATTCTGATAGAAAATCCATATATGCCTCAGGGAGCAAGATGCCCAATTCCTCTTCTATATGCTTAATTTCTTCAGCATTAGCCCCTATAGAATACTCAAATTCTCCACTCTGTTTTAATCGTTTTAGATAATTCATAAGGTATTTTCTTTAATAATATCACTATTCAAACACTATTTTTCCAACGATTCTCGCTCCTTCATAGACCTCCATTTCCTTGAGTTCGTCTAATATATACTCAGGAGCATGGTCGAAAAGAAACCTTACGTGACACAAAGCACTGTATTGACCCTCTTTCATAGGCTTATCAAAGGTAATGATGATACTCCAATTGGGCTGAGCCAACTGAGCGATATGAGTGGTAGGACGATACTCTAAAACGGTGGTTGGTGGTTGTTCTCGCCCGCCTTCTTCTTTAGTAAGGAAATGGATAATACCAACTCTTTGTTTTTGCATAACTGGAAGAAAATTCTATAATACAAAAGTAGTTATTTTTCTCCTAATAAACAAATATTTCGCTCTTTATTACTATAATCAATAACCATAAGGGAGATAGACTCTCTATTCTCTATTTCTCTTAAAAAAATATACAAGACGGTCACATTTTGTCCAGCAACAACTATATCTTTGTCTCCAGAAAAAGAATCACAAGGGCGTATCCCGAAAAGCCTGTAATAGAGTAGGGGGAAATAAAAATATTGTAATATGGATAATCGTGAAAGAAGAGTGGAATTTTTCAGAATATTCCAACAGCAAGAAAAAGATAATGATAAAAAACCTAAGGTGGTATTTGAAACAAAAAGTTTTTCTATAGATAGAGAAGAAACGCCTGAAGGGGAAAAGTTCTATTACAGGGATACTATCTATGACTCCTTTGAGGAAGCATTTGAAAGAATAGCTCGGCTAAAAGGTTGGTATAGGGAGACCTGTTATAAAGTAGCACCACAATACAGCGCATACATCCTTAAGAAATTTTCAGCGGTGCTAAATCAGATGGGAGTATCTCCAAGTGAATTTACTCATATAACAAGACCTTCTTGGGAGTATTATCTCTTAGGGAAGGATATAGATAAGCAGCTAATATATGATGAGCATGCACCTTGTAGGCAGCTGATAAAGATTATTCCGCTGAAAATTACGGAAACCAAAGTGTATGATTATGATGAGTCTATGAATCAATATATTATAGAGAACGGCTTTAAGTACTTACTGATAAAGACAGATAAGACTATAACCTATAAGGAAGAACATGATACTTGGGAGTATATAGGAATCGCAGCGGTAAGTGGCAATACTATTATCATAAAAAATAGAATGGGACAGATTGTAAGAACTTTTCCCTCAGACAAATACCTCCTTGAGGCAGAACCTTATGATACCTATCCTGAAAGATGGTATGTTGTTGAATAACTGAATGTTGAACATTTAAAGAATAGATAAATATGAATTTGTTAGATCATGAATCTCAATTACCTGAAAAGCTAAGGGAAACAATCCTATCTTCATATAGGAAAGTACTACCTTATCTTGGATATAATAGTTGTCTCAATATAAGGGAGTTTGAAGAAGTTATTGAGGCTATTGCAATTGATATACCACAAGTAACAAAAAAAGAAATAGTTGATGTCATCATAGCCTATAAGGAAGAATATTATGAATATAATGAAGGTGATAAGGAGCGAATCGCCAATGAAGCTAAGGGGCAATATAGGTATGAGATAGATAGTACTGTTTTTGAAGGAATAGATTTTGTTATGTCTGCTTATATAGAAGATAGCAATCTGATCTATATCGGAATAAAACAAACAGCAGATGCCAATGGGAAGGAGGTTTTTATGATAGCGTATAAGCAGGAGGGAAATGACAAGAGATTATCTCAAACAATGCAAAGAATAGCAAGAAAAACATATGCTTCTTTTGAAGAAGTTTTTGTAAGAATAAGTACTATAGAGAATTGGGTATACAATATAGGTCTTTGTTTTCTAGAGCGTTGTTATATACCTTGTGTTTGTCAGGAAATAGTAGAGGCTCTTAATAATGGTCAAGTCCTTCCAAAATATTTTTTGAAAAACAGAAAGAACTTAGAGGATTTGTTAGGCGTAAAATTCCTATATACGTATCTCCCCTTGGAGGGTGTAGAAGAAATTCAGATAACAGCCCTTGTAGATACTACTGTATATGAATATGGCGATTATTATGATAGAGAGGGATTCTACCAGTATAATGATTTTCATAAAAAGCCCTATCAGAAGCATGTAGTCCAAACAAGAGCAAAAAAAGTATGGCCAAAGGAAATAGAAACAAATTTCTCTATAAAGGGAAAGTTAGAGGTCAGTGGCAATACTGTCATTATCAGAAATATATATGATGATATTGTCCGTATTTTTCCTATGGATAAATTTTATATCAAAGCCGAACCTATTTTTGATGCTAAGATGAATTGGAGTATCTATAATTGGCAGCAAGAAGCCGCAATAATAAAAGATGTAGATACGGACGAAATAGAAGAAAAATATCGGGAATACGAAATATCGAAAAGAGGTATTTTAGAATCCTATTGCTCTTATTTAGAAGATTGTAATTTGTTGAATAAGAGACAACCACGAGAGGATAGAAATAATGCTATTGAGAATATATATGAAAGCTTAGTATGTCAAGGAGTACTCCAATGGGATAAAGAAGAAATAAAGAGAATAGTTGAAGGAGATGAAACGATGGATGAAGACAATGATGAGGATATATGAAGATAGTGTTCCATAGAGTACAAGTTTCCTAAGTCTGAGAGAGCTTTTCCCCTTACTCACTAAGGGAGAAAAGCTCTTTCGCATTCTTACTGGTTGTCTCCGCTACTTCCTTGACGCTAATTTTCTTAAAGTGAGCGATACTTTGCGCTACATAGGGGAGGTAAGCGGGTTCATTGCGCCGTTTATCTCGAGGGTTTAGCACATGTGCAGGCATATTCTTGGGAAGCATAAAGGGCGCATCGGTCTCTATAAGTATATGTTCTAAGGGTACATAACGGACTACCTCTTCCAAGAAAGCAAATCGGCGGGTGTCACTAATGGCACCTGTAAAACCAATATAGTAACCTGCCTCAAGGTAGGTTTTTACCTCACTCAAACTGCCTGTAAAGCAATGTACTACACCCTTGGGGAGATGGGTGTAATCCTTGAGAATCCCTACAAATTGGTCAAAGGCAGCGCGCTCGTGTAGGAATAGTGGCTTTTGCACTTCTTGAGCAAGGGCAAGTTGGGCACGAAAACACTGCTCTTGTACGGGGCGTGGCGAGAAATCGCGATCAAAATCTAATCCACATTCTCCTACAGCAACCACTTGTTTTTCCTTCAGTAGTGTGCTGAGCTGGGGAATGGTCTGTTCGTTCATCGTCTTAGCATTATGGGGGTGTACTCCTGCGGTGCTATAGAGTAGGGTAGGGTAGCCCTTGGCAAGCGCAAAGGATTCTTTGCTACTGCGAAGAGAGGTGCCGGTGAGTATCATTTGGGTTACGCCCGCCTCCTCAGCACGGTAGAGGAGTTCTTCTTGGTCGTGGACAAATTGTCGGTTGGTTAGGTTTAGGCCTATATCTATCATTAGTTCTTAGTTTTGAATTTTAAATTTTGAGTTATTAGTTATTCACTTTTCATTCTTCACTATTCGCTATTCACTTGTCACTCCTTCTGCGATCAGGTAGCCGCCACTCCAAGCGTTTTGGAAGTTATAGCCACCTGTAACGGCATCTATATCCAAGGCTTCTCCTCCTATATAGAGCGTAGGGAATAGCTTAGAACGGAAGTTCTTGAAATCTATCTCCTTGAGGGAAACGCCTCCGGCGGTAACAAACTCTTCCTTGAAGGGGGCTTTGTCATGAATAAGGAAAGTACTAGCGGTTAAGGTTTGAGCTAAGGTGTGTAACTGTCCTTTGTTCAGCTCCGCCCATAGCTGGTGAGGGAGTACCCCTGAACGATCTAAGAGCTTGTTCCATAGCTTTTTAGTTAGGGAAAAAGGACAATGATTCTGCATTTCCTTGCGGGGATGCTTTTGCTTTTCTTCTTGCAAAATAGAGAGGGTCTCCTCAGCGTTAAGGATCTCTTCCCCTTCGGCTAACCAGTTGATTTGTAGGGCAAACTTGTACTCCAATTCAGCCAAGATTCTCGCGGCAAAGGCGGAGAGCTTAAGCACGGCAGGACCACTAAAACCCCAGTGGGTGATAAGTAGTGCTCCTACAAGTCCTTGTTTGTCTATAAGGGGTATTTTTAGTGGAGCCAAATGGCTATCCAATAGTTTGGCACTTACTTGCTTACTTACTCCAGCTAGTCCCTCTATAAAAAAATCCTTTGTGGCAAAGGTAAAGAGAGAGGGGACGGGCGGTACAATGGTATGTCCTAACTCGGCCAATAGCTTCCATATCTTAGGATTACTTCCTGTGGTGACTACCAAGTGTCGGCCATAGAAAGTATCATTTCCGACCACCTTCCATACCTCCTGCTCATAGGAAAAAGCATGGATGTTTTGCTGGTATAGAATCTCAATGCCATACTTCTTGGCCAAGGAAAGGAAACAGTCTATAATCGTTTGGGAGCTGTTGGACTGGGGGAACATACGGCCATCAGCTTCTTGCTTTATGGCTACTCCATGCCAAGAGAACCAGCGGACGGTATCTTGGGGAGAAAAGCGGGAAAATACGCCCAATAGCTCACGGTTACCACGAGGGTAGTTCTTGACAAATTCGCGTGGGTTTGTCTCTCCATTGGTAAGGTTACAGCGTCCTCCGCCAGAGATACGTACTTTGCTAAGGGCTTCTTTGCTTTTTTCAAGGATTCGTATGCGTATATGAGGGGCTTTTTCAGCTATATTGATAGCGGTGAAAAGTCCACAAGCACCAGCTCCTATAATAATTACATCAGCTATATCTTTCATAAATGCTAAAAAATCTGTGGGGAACACTCCCCACAGATTTTACAATATTAGTAAATAATATGACAATGAAGTAAATTATTTTTTATGTTCTTCTACTTCTTTTGTTTCTTCTTTTTTTCGTTCACCTTTGGAAGTATCATATACCAATGGAGTAGCTACGAAGATAGAAGAATAAGTACCAACAACTACCCCGATAATCATGGCAAACATGAAGCCTCTGAGGGTTTCCCCACCAAAGATGAATATCGCCAAGAGGGTAAGCAAGGTAGTAAGGGAGGTGTTCAGCGTACGGCTTAGAGTAGTGCTGATCGCATGGTTGAGTGTTTGAGCACTCCAGCCACTCTTACCTATTTCTTCACGGATACGGTCAAAGATAATCACCGTATCGTTCAAGGAATAACCAATTACGGTAAGGATTGCCGCGATAAACTGTTGGTCTATCTCAAGGCTAAATGGCATCACAGAATAGAGCAAAGAGAATGCCCCCAAAGTGATAATCACGTCATGGGTAAGGGCGGCTACAGCTCCCATAGAGAATTGCCATTTGCGGAAACGTGCTAGGATATATCCGAAGATAATGATAAGCGAACCGATAATTGCCCATACAGCACTGCTCTTAATATCTTCAGCAATACTTGGCCCTGTCTTGTCGGACTTCATTACCCCAAGTCCTTCACCACTCATGAACTCTTCATAGGAGATCTGCTCACCCATGACAGGTTGTAGATCTTTGTAGAGGATTTCTTGGATTTCATTATCGGTTTGGGTACTTTCGTCATTGTATTTGTACTTGGTAGAGATACGTACTTGGTTAGCAGCTCCAAAGGTTTTCACCTCTACAGAACCTAAAGATTTCTTCAGAAGGCTAGCCACTTTCTGAGTTTCTACTGGGTTCTTAAAACGTACTTGGTAAGAACGACCTCCTACAAAGTCAATACCTTGGTCAAAACCACGGGTAAACATAGATCCTAAGCTAATGAGAATAAGTATTCCAGAGATAGCATACCATACTTTTCTCTTAGAAAGGAAATCTACATTCACATTGGCCAAAAGATTCTTAGTGATGGAAGTACTGAAAGAAAGGTCTTTACCTTTGGCTACATATCGATCGATAAGTAAGCGAGTGATAAATACAGCGGTAAAGATAGTGGTTATAATACCAATCATCAAGGTAGTGGCAAAACCTTTGATAGGTCCGCTACCGAAGATAAAGAGCACTGCCCCTGTAAGGAAAGTGGTGATATTGGCATCAAGTACGGAGGTAATTGCATGGCTAAATCCATCCTGAATGGCTTGAGTGAGTGCTTTACCATTCCTTAACTCCTCTCGGATACGCTCGAAGATAATGACATTCGCATCTATGGACATACCTATGGTAAGTACGATACCCGCAATACCAGGGAGGGTAAGTACGGAATTGATACTCACTAGGATACCGAACATAAGTAGGATATTGAAGAGTAAGGCGATATCAGCAAAAACCCCTGCACGACCATAGTAGAAGAGCATCCAGAAGAAGATGATTAGCCCTGCAATAGCAAAAGAGATAAATCCGCTGGTGATCGCTTCTTGTCCTAAAGAAGGCCCTACCACTACTGATTGTACGATATCGGCAGAGGCAGGCAATTTACCAGCACGGAGTACGTTGGCTAAGTCCTGTGCTTCCAATACGGTAAAGTTACCTGTAATCTGGGTACTACCTCCTGCAATAGGGCCAGAGGTAACACTAGGAGCAGAATATACGATATTATCCAGTACGATAGCGATATTTCCTTTTTCAGTAAATACTTTTCCTGTAAGGTTTTCCCATATTTTAGCGCCTTCACTATTCATATTCATGGATACACAAGGCTGGTTGTGGTTGTCATAAGTTTGTACTGCATCTGTAACTACCCCTCCGTTAAGTGGTGGTTCATTGGTGCGGTTTCCACGTAATGCATATAGTTCTACAAGGTCAGATTTACGCAAAAGGCCTTGCAAACGATCCTTAAAGGTTTTAGCCTCAGCGGCATGAACTTGCTCATATTCGTAAGGCATGAATAGGCGGTAGAGCTGTTGGAGGTTGTCCAACTTGTGTGGCTTACCAAATACGAACTTAGCGTTCTTAAGCTCGGCAGGCATTAACCTCTTAGCTTCATCACCACGAAGGTAAGAAAGTAATTTGGTAGTATCAGCTGCTAAGAAATAGCCTATGGAAGGAGAGTTTTCTCCTTGAGTTAGCTGGAAGAGGTCATATAGGGGATTCTTTTGAGCAGGAGCCAAAGTATCTTTTTTCTCTTCAGTAGTTTTGCTTAAGAGTTCATCTACCTGATTACGAGCCAAGCTGTCTGTAGCTGCAGTCGCAAGGGTATCTGTAGCGGTAGTAGTAGCCTCAGCAGGAGTAGTTTCCTCCGCTTTAGCAGGAGCTTCCTTAGCTTGTAGGGCAGCGTTGAGCTGACCAAAGAACATAGTAAAGTCTGAAGCCTTGAAGGTTTCCCAGAACTCCAATTGGGCAGTACTTTGCAAAAGGTTTTTCACACGTGAAATATCCTTAGCACCAGGAAGTTCCACGGAGATACGACCTGAGTTACCCAATTTCTTAATATCAGGATTAGTAACCCCAAACTTATCAATACGCTTGCGCAATACTTCGAAGGCAGAGGAGATGGATTCATCTACTTTTCTTCTGATGATAGGTTGCACCTGAGAGTTACTCATTTGTGGAGTAATCTGAGAGCTAAGGGTTTTGTTACCGAAGATGTCAGCTGAAGCCAATTTAGCCCCAGTAGCTTCGAAAGCCTCAAAGAAAAGGTCTATATAGCTTTGGTCGGTTTCACGAAGACGCTTGTCGGCCTGTGCTAAAGCTTTTTCAAAGTCAGCATTCTTGGAATTATCTGCAAGCCCACGAAGAATATCATGTACAGATATTTGTAGGGTTACGTTAATACCTCCCTTAAGGTCAAGCCCTTGTTTGAGCTCTCTCTCTTTTACTTCCTTGAAGGTGTAACTGGCTATCCCTAAGTGATACACAGTCTCGTTGGCGATAGAATCCAAATAATGGCTTACTATCTTTTCACGCTTATGTGAATAATCTTCTACGGAAGTAGGTACTTTTAGGGCTGCAAATTCTTCTGCTTTTTTCTCTTGACGATTTGCTACAAAGGTAAAGGAGAGCTGATAAATGCTCACTAAACCAAAGAGTAAGGCAAATAATTTTACTAATCCTTTGTTTTGCATTTTACAATGATTTATACTATTTCAAAAAACGTGCAAATATATGAAAATTATGTAAATAAATACCTCTTTTGAGAGGAAAAATTTTTTAACAACATTTTATTAGGTGAAAAGTAATTAGGTAAGTGTGAATGGAGCGGCAAAAATAGGTATGAATAGGGCAATAACTAACCTACATTGATGCGAGTTTGCGGCTTGTGTCAGATATAGGTATGCAGCTTTTAATGCTAACCAAAAAGCCTGTGTAATCTAATTAGGAAAAAATGCAATAAATTGTTTTTTAGAAAGTTGTAGAATTGTATTCTAAGAAAGAACAGACTTTAGGTTGTTGCTAAAAGGAGTTATAAAAACAAAAAGATAAAAAATAAAAGTTTGTCTTTTACTTTTTACCTTTTACTGTTTTAGTGGTGGGTCCTACTGGATTCGAACCAGTGACCCTCTGCTTGTAAGGCAGATGCTCTGAACCAGC
>NZ_CALHGG010000164.1 GCF_938029845.1 uncultured Capnocytophaga sp. | reverse complement strand
TTTTTTTTATTCATTCATACTCATAAGGAACTCTTCATTGTCCTTTGTTTTCTTTATTCTATCTTGGATAAACTCCATAGCCTCTACTATATTCATATCGGATAGGTACTTACGAGCAATCCACATACGCTGGAGTGTCTTTTCATCTTGTAAGAGATCATCTCGGCGGGTAGAAGAGTTCACCAAATCAATAGCAGGGAAAATACGCTTATTGGCGATACGGCGGTCTAATTGCAACTCCATGTTACCCGTACCCTTGAATTCTTCAAAGATAACATCGTCCATCTTGGAACCTGTATCAGTAAGAGCAGTAGCAATAATAGAGAGAGAACCTCCGTTTTCTATATTTCGGGCAGCTCCAAAAAAGCGTTTAGGTCTGTGCAATGCATTGGCATCCAATCCCCCTGTGAGCACCTTACCTGAGGTAGGTTGTACGGTATTGTAAGCTCGTGCCAAGCGAGTGATAGAATCCAATAGAATTACTACATCGTGACCACACTCTACCAAGCGTTTGGCTTTTTCCAATACGATATTAGCAATCTTAACGTGTTCGGTGGCTTCCTTGTCAAAGGTAGAGGAAATAATCTCTCCACGTACGCTACGTTGCATATCAGTTACCTCTTCTGGTCGCTCATCTATCAGCAGTACCATAAGGTATACCTCTGGATGATTGTCTGATATGGCATTGGCAATATCCTTCAAAAGGCTCGTTTTCCCTGTTTTAGGCTGAGCAACAATCATACCACGTTGTCCCTTTCCTATAGGCGCAAAAAGGTCTATGATACGGGTAGAGACGGAGCTCCTACGCCCTGAAAGATTAAATTTTTCATTGGGAAATATAGGCGTGAGGTTATCAAAAGTTACTCTATCACGTACCGATTGCGGATCACAACCATTGATTTTTATTACTTTAATAAGTGGATAATACTTTTCCCCTTCCTTAGGAGGACGTACTGTTCCTAATACTGTATCTCCTGTCCGAAGTCCAAAAAGGCGAATTTGAGACGGAGATACATATATATCATCAGGAGAGGCCAGATAGTTAAAGTCGGAAGAACGAAGAAAACCATAACCATCAGTAATCAATTCGAATACCCCTTCACACTCTACAATCCCATCAAACTCAAAATCAGGAGAGCGATAGCGATTCTTCTTCTCCTTATCAAAATTTTCATTGCTATTTGCCTTGGGGGTATTGTTGTGATTC
Organism: uncultured Capnocytophaga sp.; assembly: GCF_938029845.1. GTDB lineage: Bacteria > Bacteroidota > Bacteroidia > Flavobacteriales > Flavobacteriaceae > Capnocytophaga. The sequence goes on along the minus strand of NZ_CALHGG010000164.1, from coordinate 8,728 downwards.
TGAGGCTGATTATTTTGCTGAGCTGGTGGATTAGGTGCTGCCGTAGAGGAAGTATGCTCTGTAGGAGCTGCTTTTGCTACTGGGGTAGTCTCTGCCTTCTTTGCAGAAAGGGAAGAATCAACTTCCTTACGCTCTTTTTTAGCGAAATTATTAGCTTTCTTATCCTTATTATTTGTATTCTGATTCTGGGAATATTTCCCTTTATTTTCCTTGTTTGTATTCTCAGACTGTTTGCGAGCAGGTTGAGGGGCAGCAGCATCCTTATTTTCCAAGGTTACAGAATTTTCCTTGGGTTGAGCATCTTTTTTGTTTTTCTCTTTTTTAGGACGTGCCTCTTGGGACTTTATAGGAGTATTGGGGGGAGTTTCTTTTTTTTCTCTATTGTCTTTATTTTCTTTGCTCTTAGGCACCTGTTTGGCAGGTTTAGCCTTTTTCTCGCTCCCTCCTGTAGGCTTTACCTCTTTCTGAGGTGCTATAACGGCAGGGTTCTCTGCTTGGAAATCAATAATACGATAGATAAGCTCTTCTTTTTTGAGTGCTTTAAACTTTTTCATTCCTAGGGATTGTGCAATTTCTTGCAAATCAGGAAGTTTTTTCTCCTTTAAATCGGAAATTTCAAACATATATTCAATAGATTGATATGAGTTTATTTTATATAGGGGATTAAAATAGAAAAAATATTCTATTTGGAAAGATGTTATAAAAATATAGTTGGGAATATTTTGAGAATATCACCTGTAGAGCAAGTGATCTATTTTATTTTCAAATACTTATTTGAGACGGCAAAGATACACATTTTTTTTAGGAAAAAACATTTTTTCATGAAATTTTTTTTTATTATCTTTGTCCCCACTAAATCAATGAAATGATACAACGTATTCAAACTATTTATATGCTGATTGTCAGCATTATAAGTGGAGTTGCTTTGTTCTTTAGCTTTGGGGATTGGGCTTGCTTATTACTCTTTGGACTAAGTGCCCTACTGGCTATAGTAAGTATATTTGCTTTCAAAAAACGACAAAATCAATTTGTTCTAAACAGAATCAACATATTGAGTAACCTTATTTTACTGGGTGTATTCTCGTGGAGGGTGCTACAGTCATCTGGAGAAAATTCTATTTCTGAGAAAGGTGTTCAGCTCGTAGTTCCATTCATTTCTATCGTATTTTTGTTCTTGGCCAATCGTGCCATTCACAGGGACGAAGAATTGGTAAAATCAGCAGACCGCCTACGTTAATACCGAGTAACTTTGTGTGTAGCTATCCTATACCCTGTGTGTAGGATAGTTTTTTTGTGCTTGTTCCAAAAAAAAGACTACTCCAAAAGAGATAGTCTTTTTCAAACCTATGTTTAACAGAAAATTATATACTTGTATAAGGAGCTTTCTTGAATTTCTTTACCAAATCCTTAGGTGCACCTTTTTGATTGACTAAGATAGCAATAGTTTTGTAGCGTACATAGTCTTTGCTAGCATACAAATAACCTTTGTTATCATTTTCTGTACCCCAAGAGTTCTTTACAATATAGTATTCCTTACCTGTTTGGTCTTTGGCAAGTCCTACAATGTGCATAGAGTGGTCATCAAGGGTCTGATAATTATCAAAAGCCTCTTGGCGCAACTGTGGAGTAATCACTTTTTCTTTCCAATAGGTGTGATAATAGTTTTCTTGTTCTGCAGGGCTTAGGCTCTCGAAGTCCTTTTCAGGAACGATTGCCAAACCATTCTGCCAACTGAAGAATTTTTCAGACACATCGGCTTCCCAACCTACAGTGTAGCCTTTTTTGAGGGCATAGTCTATGGTTCTAATTAGATCCTCCATATTTACATTGAAGGCATAATCATAGCTCCAGTTATCAGGCACAGCCATAAGGGTATTGTGATACTTAGGCTTGTCCTCTATGGAGATCATTTCAATGTATTTTTCATCTTCCAAACCTACATACTCTTTAGCAAAAGAGTGGGCATCATATATTTTTCCATTGTACATGAAAGTCTTAGGCACTTCTCCTAAGTAGGCGTCCATTTTCTTTTCAAACACCTCTTTCCAGTTGTCTGGGAGTTTTTTCATTTTGACAAGCTCTTCCAAGTAAGGCTTCAAGTCTTTTTGCATCTCGTCAAAATTGTTATAGGTAGCCCCATTGATAAGCCCTGTATAGGCAGACTGTGGAAGGACACCATAGCGACGATAACTGTTGATTACATCATGAGGTTCTCCTCCATCACCCCAGTTAAGCGCTCCCTGCATACGTACATAATTGATCGCTTTGTCCAAGTAAATCTTACGTGCTGTATAGATCTCGGCCAAGTCTACAGGTTTTTTCTTCTTTTTCAAGGCTTCAGATTCCAAGAAAGACGAACCTGCATAACTCCAACAAGTACCGCTCCAACCTTGGTTTTTCACATCAGTAGCATCCAAAGCTAATACAGGCTTGATCTGGTAGTACTTCTGAATATCTGCCCCTTTATTACTTGCCAATGCATTAATCAAGTTTTCTTGTGCAAAGGACTGTCCTGCACTTATAAGCACTAGAACAGAGAAAAATCTTTTTATCATTATATAGTAATTTTTGATATGCTCACTAACTTATGTAACCTGCTTTTTTGTATTTTTTAAGCAAGTCCTTAGGAGTGCCTTTTTGGTTAACTAAGATAGACATAGTTTTGTAACGTACATAGTTCTTAGATACGTACAAGTACCCTTTGTTATCATTATCAGCTCCCCAAGAGTTTTTTACAATATAATACTCTCTACCTTTTTGGTCTTTGGCAAGTCCTACGATGTGCATAGCATGGTCATCGGTAGTCTCGTAGTTGTCAAAACCTTGTTGGCGTAATTCAGGAGTAATCTCTTTTTCATTCCAATATACATGGAAATAATCTTTTTGTTCTGCCTCTGTAAGGTCATTGTAATCCTTTTCAGGTACTAAGGCCAATCCATTCCTCCAACTAAAATATTTCTCAGACACATCGGCACCCCAACCTACTGTATAGCCTTTGCTAAGTGCATAATCAATAGTGCGGATGATATCCTCCATATTCACATTGAAAGCATAATCATAGCTCCAGTTATCAGGCACAGCCATAAGGGTATTTTGATATTTTGGCTTATGTTCCACTGAGAGCATTTCTATATATTTTTCGTCTTGTAAGCCTACCACTTCCTTAGCAAAAGATTGAGGATCGTACATCTTACCATTGTAGAGGAAAGTTTTAGGCACTGCTCCTAAGTAAGTATCCAATTTTTGTTCAAATACCTCTTTCCAGTTAGCTGGAACTTTTTCGCTCTCTACAATTTCCTTGAGGTAACCCTCTAAGTCCTTTTGCATTTTGTCAAAATTATTAACGGTAGCCCCATTGATAAGCCCTGAATATACAGACTGAGGTACAGCGCCATACTTACGATAGATATTAATCACATCGTGCAATTCGCCACCATCTCCCCAAGTAAGAGCTCCATGCATACGCAAGTAGTTAATGGCTTTTTCCAAATATACCTTACGAGCTGTATAGATTTCTGACAAATCCACAGGTTGTTTTCCTTTTTTCATCATTTCTGACTCCAAGAAAGAAGCTCCTGTATAGCTCCAGCAAGTACCACTATGCCCTTGGTCTTTAACATCAGTTACACCTAAGGCAAAGATAGGCTTAATCTGATAATACTTTTGTACATCTTTTCCTTGATTGTTTGCCAAAGCATTGATCAAGTTATCTTGTGCAAAGAGCTGTCCTGCTCCCATGAGCACAAGAACTGAAAGAATTTTCTTTGTCATAATTAATAATTTAGAATACTATTTATACTGTATTTTTTTAATTTTTCTCGTCCGTTTAAGAAATCAAGTTCCATAAGGAAAGTACACTGTACAATCTCTCCTCCCAAGCGTTCTACAAGTTTGGTAGCAGCTAGTGCTGTTCCTCCCGTAGCTAGCACATCGTCATGCAAAAGTACACGTTCCCCCTTGGAGATGGCATCCATATGTATTTCCAAATTACTGCTACCATACTCTAAGTCGTAGTGCTCACTTATAATTTTCCCAGGGAGTTTACCTGGTTTTCTAATAGGAACAAAGCCCACATTAAGTGCATGGGCTAGAAGCATTCCAAAAAAGAAACCGCGACTCTCTATTGCAGCCACCTTGTCTATCTTCTCATTTTTGAGAGGTGCTAAGAGTTGTTGCAATACGGCCTCGGTTGCTTTGGCATCCGCCAATAGGGGCGTAATATCCTTGAATACTACCCCTTTCTTAGGAAAATCGAGAATATCTCGTACAAAATCTTGTATTTGTATATTATTCATTACAATTGTTTTCAAAAATACTTTCTGCAAAGATACGTTTTTTCAAGGGAAAAACCTAATATTTAATGATTAATGTGATTAATAGTTAGTCATTCGTCACTAATCATTAACCATTATTGTATGAGTCCGTCAACAATGCGGATAATCCGTTGTGTTTGGGCGGCAATATCTTCCTCATGAGTTACAATGATAATAGTCGTTCCCCGAGCATTTACCTCCTTGAATATCTGCATCACCTCGGCAGTCGTCTTTGAATCCAATTGCCCCGTAGGCTCGTCTGCCAGTAGCAAGGGAGCATTGGCAATAAGTGCACGGGCTATAGCTACACGTTGTTTCTGTCCCCCTGAAAGTTCATTGGGGTAATGCTTTGCCCAAGAGGCTATGCCCAAGGGTTCAAGCTTCTCCATGGCACGCTGTTCACGCTCTTTCTTAGAGACATGTTGGTAGAAAAGAGGCAAAGCGACATTCTCCACCACATTCTTATAAGCTATAAGATTGGCCGCTTGGAATACGAAACCTATATTTCGACTGCGATAGGCGGAGCGTTCTACAGCATTCAAAAGACTCATATCCTGTCCATCAAAATAATAAGTACCACTATCATAAGTATCCAATAGGCCTATGATATTCATCAAAGTAGATTTGCCTGAACCAGAAGCCCCCATGATAGAAACCATTTCACCCCGTTCTACCGTGAGATTGATCCCTTTGAGCACCTGTAGGGTGTCATACTCGGTGTGATAGGCCTTTTTAATATCATTGAGCTGAATCATTTTGAACAATTTTATCGTTAGTGGTCAATCCTTTAGTAACTTCTGTATATTTACCGTCAGAAATTCCCAATTCTATATACTTTTTCTCCAAGTTCATCCCATTCTTCACCCATACATAAGTCGAATCATTCTTATAACTAATGTATTTTTCCTCAATGGAAGGTACATTCTTCTTACTATTCAAGACGATTTCAGCAGTTGCTGAATAACCAGAACGGATTACAGGCATTTGTGCATTTACAGGAAACTCTGCTTCCAGGGTATATTTCATTATCCCATTTTCCAAAGTACCTTTGGAGGATATTTTAGTAATTTTAGCAGTAGTCTTAAGGTCTTTGTAAGCATTGAAAGCCAGAGAGATACTATCTCCCAAATGTATATTCTCCAAATACTGTTCCGCTAGCTGGGTACGGAAAACAAACTGACCCATCTTTGCCAAGATAGCCACAGTTATCCCTGAATTGAGGGTGTTACGTTCAATTACTGAAGCCCCTTCTTGTAGGGGTAAGTCTATGACTGTACCTGAAATACTAGACTTTACAATATTGGAGGTCTCACTCTTTCCTATCACTTTGCCTGTTTTCTGGATTGCTAATTGGTTCTGAGCCGATAGAAGTTGTTCCTTGGCTGTACCATATTCTCTTTCTGCGGTTTCCATATTGGCTTTGGAAATAGTCTGTGCTTCAAAGAGTTTTTTAGAGCGTTCATAGGAAAGCTTGGCCGCATCAAAGTTTATCTGTGCCATCTTGACATTATTCTCCAAACGTTCCAGCTCTAAGGTACTAGGTACAAGGCTAATAGAAGCCACAGGAGCGCCTTCTTGTACCACATCACCTATTTTGACAAATATTTTGTCCAAAACTCCTGAGAGTTGGGACTTGAGTTCTATTTCCTTAACAGGATATACATTACCAGGGATATAAATCTCTTCACTAATATCTCGATTCTCTATACTTATGGAATGCTCTTGCACTTGTGCGTTGGGGGTATTAAACCAGAAGAAGGCTACCACTCCCAAGACCACTATGGCTAAAAAGATAAAGAGTGTTTTTTTTCTTTTCATAAAACTATGTTTTGAATTTTGAATTTTGAATTATTTAAGGTTATTAGAATTTAAGGGCTATAGTCGCTGACCGCTAACTTACTGCTTTTCTCCAAAGAGATTAAGTTTTCTCACCCAAGAGGTTTTTTTGTAAGAGATAAAAATATCTATCAACAATAAAACAAAAGCGATGGCTAAGAACCATTGGAATTGGTCTTTGTAATCGGAAAACACCTGAGACTCATACTCGTTCTTCTCAATATTGTCCAAGGCCTTTTTTATATTGTCCAACACCTCACGAGTATTGGTACCGTCAAAATACTTACCCGATGCCCCCTGTGCTATTTCCTCTAAAAGGGGTTGATTGAGCTTGGTGATCACCACTTGCCCATCTTTATCTCTTTTGGGGAGGGTCTGTCCATTTTCAGTAATAGGAATAGTACCCCCTTGTGCCGTTCCCAAACCAATGGTAAAGATACGAATACCCTTATCATTGACCTCTTGGATCACCTCGCCTACTCCCTGCTCATGGTCTTCCCCATCAGAGAGGATAATAAGGATTTTAGAAGCCTGCCCAGAGTCCTGAAAGTAATCTATCGCCGTTTGTATAGCTTCCCTTATAGCAGTCCCTTGGGAGGAGAGCATATTGGTATTGATTCCTTCAAGAAATATCTTAGCTGCTGAATAATCCGATGTTAGTGGCAGTTGTGGGTAAGCCTGTGCTGCATAGGGCACAAAGGCTACTCTGTCTCCATGTAATTGTTCTATGACTTGGGAGATAATATGCTTCGCCTTTTCTATACGATTAGGCTTCACATCCTCAGCAAGCATACTCTTGGAGACATCGATAGCAAATACTATATCCACCCCTTCGCGCTTGACCGTCTCGAGCTTAGTTCCTACTTTGGGATTCACTAGCCCTATTACGATAAAGGAGAATATAAGAATAAAAAAAACAAACTTCACCCAAGGCTTGAAATAAGAGGTTTCTGAAGCCAAACGTGAAAAAGTCGTTTTCTCTGCAAATCGCCTCACCGCCCTTGCTTTCCATAGCTGTACCCCTACATAGAGTAGGGTAAAAAGTGGGAGCAAGAGCAATAGGTAAAAATATATTTTTTCTTCAAGGTGTATCATACAAAACTTCTAAAAACAGTGTGTCGCAATCCGAACTCAGCAGCCAAGAGAATCAAGGCTAAGAGTGCCCATAAGCGGAAATTTTCTTTGTGTTGGTAGTACTTGAGTTCTTCTATTTTCGATTTTTCTAACTTATCTATTTCAGTATATATCTGTGCCAATTTCTGGTTATCTGTTGCTCTAAAATAGTGTCCGCCTGTGGCTTCTGCTATCTGAGTAAGGAGTCTTTCGTCTATCTCCACGGGTACCATATCATACTGTAATGAGCCGTCAGGGTTATAGGCCACAGGGGAAAGTGCTTTACCATTGGTACCTATCCCAATAGTATAAACGCGTATGCCATACTCTTTGGCCAACTCGGCAGCACTAAGGGGGTCTATCACCCCTGTATTATTTACCCCATCGGTCATTAGAATAATTACCTTGCTTTTGGTCTTACTATCCTTTAGTCGGTTAATGGCTGTCCCTAACCCCATTCCTATGGCAGTACCATCCTCTATTTCTCCCTGCTTAATATCCTTAAGCGCTTGAAGCACTACCGACTTATCAGTGGTAGCAGGCACCTTGGTATAACTCTCTCCTGAATAAACGACAATACCTATACGGTCAGAGGCACGCTGCTCTATAAAGTGAGAAGCCACCCGCTTAAGGGCTTCTATCCTATTGGGTTTAAGGTCTTTGGCGAGCATACTGGAGGACATATCAATAGAAAGGATGATATCAATCCCTTCGGTAGTTTTCGTCTTGGTAATTTCAGAAGAAGAGCGTGGGCGCGCCAAAGCCACAATAAGGGCTGCCAATGCTAAGCATCGAAGTACATATAGGATAGGGCGCAGGGTAGTACGCCAAGTGTGCAATGGTTGTACCACTTGCAACGAAGAAAAAAGTACAGAGGGCATTTCCTTCTTTCGCCTAAACCACTGCCAGAGTATCAACAGTGGAAAGAGCAAGAAAAGCCAAAAAAATTGGGGATTCTCAAAGGTGATATCTTTCATTTTTAATCTTCAAAAACATACATGCTTTCAAGGCTCAAAGTTACTAATTTTTTCGGAAGTTTTCAACAGAAAAAGAAGATTTTTTTATGTAGAACAAGCTCCCAAAAGAAAAAGGCTACCCCCACAAGGGGACAGCCTTTAGTTTTACAAAACTATTTTAAATTAGTTTACTGCATTAGATAGTTCAGTTCCTGCTTTGAACTTTACTACTTTTTTAGCAGGGATACTGATGGTCTTACCTGTTTGAGGATTTCTTCCTTCGCGAGCAGCCTTCTCAGTCACTGACCAAGAACCAAATCCTACCAAAGAGATTTTATCTCCTTTTTTCAAGGTTTTTTCTACAGTTGCTAAAAAAGCTTCTAAGGCCTTTTTTGCATCGGCTTTTGAAAGTCCAGCCTCTTGTGCAATTGCGTCGATGAGTTCTGTCTTGTTCATAAAATAAATACTTAAATCGTTAAATACAGTACAAAAGTAAGGTTTTTATTGAGA
>NZ_CALHGG010000163.1 GCF_938029845.1 uncultured Capnocytophaga sp. | reverse complement strand
TAGGGATATTGTCCGTACGGAAAAGTTTTTCATTTACGACATTGGGACGCTCGTAAGTTTTGCGACCTGCACAAGCGGTAAGGGTAAGGGCTACAAAAGCCACTGCGAAACCTTTATAAATGATTCTGTTCATAATCTTAATTTAGGTAATAAGTAATAGATAATAAGCGATAAGGTTTTATAATATTAATTATTTTTGTTTGTTTTTGATATGTTGGTTATAGTAATCTTGGGTGTAAACAAACACATTATACATAGAAATCTGTTCTATTTCCTTAGGCATCTCATCCCAAGTGCGTATCTCATAGGTATAAAACTCTCCATTGCGCACACGCTCCTTGAATGCTTCTTCATTCGATTTTTCAATTTTTGAATCATCTAGGTAAAAACTAAAAGATACTGTATAAGGATCCACAAAATATTTATAAATTACATCAGAATCTAATTGTACTTTATACTTTTGATGCGGTATATTCTTGATTACAAAGTAATATTGTTTATTCATTTTATACCCTTTATATTCGCTTTCAACAGAGAATTCTAATATATCAAATAGTTTTGCTTGTATAGTATATTTTCCTTGGGCATCGGTATATACCTTTTCTCTACCATTGGAGACTATTACCTTAGGGAAAGGTTTATTTTCGTCATCAAAAACTCTTCCTGATACGGTGATTTGCGCCATAGTGGAAAGCGTAAAAAAGAATAAAAATATAGTAAGTCGGGTCATAGTTGTTAGTTTTTAGTCTTCTCTGACGAGTTATGTTCTTCGGTTGGGTCAAACTGATTGGAAGGGTCAGACAATTTAGATAGTTTAGCTAAGTTAAATTGGTACACTTCCCAGATTTCTTTATATCGTCGTTTTATTATTTTAAGTCCTCGTTTGTCTTTCTTGCCAAATATTTCTATTGCTTTTTGCCATTCTTTCTTAGAGATAACATAGATGGCTCCATATTTGGCATACCTACCAAAGCGTTTTTTAGACTCTGTAGGAAGGAAAACAACCATATTCTCTATATCCTCAGTAGCTATCTTTATATCTTTTTCAGGTTTTTTTGTTTTATATCTTTTCCCATCAACAATAAACAATGGATAATGTTTTAGAGCATTTTTCGGGCGCCCAATAATAATCTCTGTATTAGTCGCCTCTTCAGGTGTTTTTATCTTTCCAAGCGTATCTTGTACTTGTTGTGCCATAGTAGAAAGCGTAAAAAAGAATAGAAATATAGTAAGTCGGGTCATAGTTGTTGTGTTTTTCGCATTTTTCTTTTGAATTTTCTTGTATAGATTTTATCTTGTTTTCGCCCTTTCTCATCTCTGACCGCTACGATACCAAAACGACCTTGAGTTCCATAAAGCGCCATAGCCTCTTGCTGTGCTATCTCACGGGCTTTTATCTCCTTACTGTCTTTTATCCTTCTGAGAAATTGCTTTTTATCCTTCATCGGCTTACCATTAAGGACAAAAAGCTTATCACAAGGCGAACCTCCTACTGTCACCAGACCTGCAGTTATATAGTTGATAGAAGGTTTTTTAAGAGGAGGACGTACAAAATCCATCGTTTGTTCTGTGCTATCGGTTACAACAACACGGCACTGCCCTACGCATTCACTTAGTATAGCATCCCATCGGCGAGCTTTTATCTCATATCTTCCCAAGCTATCAGTATATACCTCAGTGTCTCTTTCTCTGTTTTCTATTTTACAGCCAGCGATAGGATTACCTTCATCATCAGTAACCCTACCTGTTATCATTATAGGAAATTTGAATTTTTCCAATATTTGTGCTATTCGGTAGTATTTGTATCCTTCTCGGGTCAGTTTTCCTAACTTCTTATGCTGTACTTCCTGCACTTTCTTATATGTCTGTTTTGTTACTATATATATCGCCCCACCTACTGCTTGTTTTCCAAAGAGATTTACTGCATTTTTTGATGTAAAAACTATCAAAGCAGCTACATTTTCTGGATCAAACGATTTTATTGTATCTATATTTCCTGCATTACCAACTATTTTCCCATCCAAAAAGAACACTGGCTGTGGGCTTCCACCTATAACACACCTTAAAGTAGGATTTATATTAGAATCCTCTTGAGGTGTTTTTACCTTTCCCAGCGTATCTTGCACCTGTTGTGCCATAGTGGAAAGCGTAAAAAAGAATAAAAATATAGTAAGTCGAGTCATAGCTTATGGAAATTTTTGTTTTTTTCAATGTTCAACGATACGTTTATTTAACGAAAAGTATCTTTTTTCAGAAATCTACATACCGTAGAAAATACAAAACAGCACAGAAATCAAAGTTCAACGATACGTAGAAAAATGTATTTATTCCTTTTTCTCTTTATCTTTGATATGCTCATTATAGTAATCTTTGGTATAAACATATAGAATATAATCGTAATAGTTGCTAATTCTGCTCGAAAAGAAAGCGTTTTTCTTTAGTGAATACTGAAAAAACTCTCCGTTTCTGAGTCTTTCTTTAAAGGATTCCTTATCTTTTTTCTCTATAGGCACTCCATCGAGCACAAAAAGCATATCTGGTTTTTTCCTACCTCTATCACACTTAAAAAAATCAATAGAATGTACAAATGCATCATAACTTTGATGAGGTGTTTCCGTCAGTACATAGTGAGGTGTGGCGATTTCATAAGAGCGAAACTTTCGATCCAATCTATAAAAATAAATGACATCCCATAGTTTGGCTTCTATTTTATACCTGCCCTCACTATCGGTTCGCACCGTATCTCTTCCATTGGTAACCGGAAAATCAACATAAGGTTTCTTTTTCTCATCAAAAACCCTTCCTGATATGGTAATTTGCGCCATAGTGGAAAGCGTAAAAAAGAATAGAAATATAGTAAGTCGGGTCATATCAAAAATATTTTATTTCTTTTTACTCTTATTCTTTTTATGTTGGTTATAGTAATCCTTGGTATAAGCCACTAATCCATATTGACTAAGATAGCCATATTGCTCAAATAACTCTTGCTTCTCCATTACAGAATACTTGTAAAACTGTCCGCTTCGGAGTTCTTTTTTGAATGCTTCTCTATCTTTTTCTTCAACTATCTTATCATTACGTATAAAAAGGATTCCACAACCATAAGCATACTCAATATGAATATTACTATTCCTATAGAGTCTGTCCATAGTATGGTTATATACTTGGTGAGGTGTGTCTTTAAACACAATATAACAGCCCATATTGTCAAAATAGATTGTATCCCACTGTTTTGCTTGTATCTTATACATACCATTGGCATCAGTTTTTACCTCATTAGCTGCGTAATGCCCTTGATTGGTATAAGTTATCACGTCTGTATTTACAGTAATATTGGCAAGAGGCTTTCCTTGATAATCGGTAACTTTGCCTGTTATAGTAATTTGCGCCATAGCCGAGAGCGTAAAAAAGAATAAAAATATAGCAAGTTTGTTCATAACTTTTATTTTTTAGTGTTTACAATGATTACACCATAGGCTCCAAGAGAGCCATATATGGGAGCTTGTTGTGTGTCCAACTCTATTATTTTCTCTATCTTTTTATTTCTTATTTTAGTAAGAAAACTCTTTTTATTTTTCATAGGCACTCCGTCGAGAACAAACAACTTGTCGCAAGGCGACCCAAATACAGAAAGTGTAGAGGCTCTTGGGTCGCTGCTGCTTTCAATAGGAGGGTGTTGTACAAAGTTATAGCTTTGTTCTCTTGCTTCTTTTACGACGAGATAACAATCCTCTATATTTTCAGCTTGTATCGCATTCCAGCGGTGGGCATTGATAGTGTAATTGCCTATGCTATCGGTGAAGGTTCGAGTCCCCCTATCGTTGTTACGCACTTTGATATTAGCCAGAGGATTCCCTTCTTTGTCTGTAACTTTCCCTGAAACCACTATAAGGCGATACGTTTGATAGAATTCTCCAATTTCTCTATAATGCCGCTCTCTTCTGTTGAGCTTTCTCTCAGCAGGAATATCTATAAGAGCTTCAGCCTTGCTAAGGGCGTCTTTAGTGATGATATATAACGCTCCATATTTTGCGCTATTACCAAAGATATTTTTAGCCTCTTCTCTAAAAAACAGCAAGATTTCTGCTATCTCATCGGGTTGTAGCTTTTTAGTCTTCAAGCTCCATCTACTCAATTTCTTCCCATCGATAATACAAAGAGGGGGCTCGTTAGGAATTCTCCCTATATCCTTTATGCCTCCCTTTTGAGTTTTATCCTCTTGAGCCATTAGGGGCAGTGAAAACAATGTAAAAAATAAAAGAAACTTCATAATAACTCAAAATTCAAAACTGAAAATTCAAGACTCCTACTTATAATTCCAGTCTTCTCCGGTGAGATCATATACCCTTTGGATACGCTTCATCAGTTCTACGAAGTCTATTTCCAAGTCTATCAGGCGTCCTGAACGGATATCAAACACCCATCCGTGGACAATAGGATACTGATGATAGAGGTATCCTTCCTGTACGCAGGCCATTTTGGCTACATTGATACACTGTTCTTCCACATTGAGCTCTACCAAACGGTCGTAACGTTCCTTAGGAGAGGTGATGCTATCGAGCTCATCCTGATGTAGACGATACACATCGCGTATGGTTCTAAGCCAAGGGTTGAGTAGTCCCAAGTCCTTGGCTTGCATGGCGGCTTTTACCCCTCCGCAATCATAATGCCCACATACGATGATATGCTTTACTTGCAGGTGCTCCACAGCGTATTGTATCACCGCTGTAGAACTCATATCAAGAGTATTGACTACATTGGCAATATTGCGATGAACAAAGACATCGCCAGGGCCTAATCCCATCAGTTCCTCGGCAGTTACACGACTATCCGAACAACCAATATAGAGAAAGTCAGGGTTTTGTTCCTTGACAAGTTTCTTAAAAAAATCCTTATCTTCTTCCGTCTTCTTCTCGACCCACTGACGATTGTTTTCAAAAATAGTTTTATAAGAATCCATAATAATGATTAATACCAATAATAATTAATGATTAATTACCAATCTAACACAGCTAATGACTCTCTCTCCACCAATGGGTAAAAGTTTGTTCTTTGTCCAAATACACCACTTCTCCTATTTTCGGGGTAATGATATGATATTCGCGATGCTCTTGAGCTATTTTGGCAACCGTTTCCAAGGGTTCATACCATGGGTGCTGTGCGAGCTTGAACTTACTATTATGCCCCGCAAAATACGTTTTAGCCCCTAAGTCCTGCATTACCTGAGGCAAGTATTTAGGTAAGGTATGTATATAGCGCCAATTCTCACTATATTGTCCATTTTCCACCAGTGCTAAGTCAATAGAGGGGAATTGCTTGCCTATCTGGGCAAAGTGCGTATCATAACCACTGTCGCCCCCTATGAAAATCGTCCTTCCTCCTACCTGTAACATATAGGACGCCCAAAGAGTTTTGGCACGCCTAAGCCCTCTGCCTGAGAAATGGCGTGCAGGAAGGCAAGTAAGGGTCATCTCCTCTACCCGAGTGATGTCCTGCCAGTCCAGTTCGGTAATCTTCTCCGGAGCAAAACCCCAATATTCTAAGTGGGAACCTACCCCGAGGGGGCATACCACCTGTTGTACGCTGTCCTTGAGTGCCTTCATGGTCTTGTAGTCCAAGTGATCCCAATGGTCATGGGTGAGCACCAAGAGGTCAATCCTTTGCGGCATATCCTTTTCACTATAGGTATATTCATAGTCAAAAGGTTTTACCATGAATGAAAAAGGCGAAGCTGAGTGAAACACAGGGTCTATAAGGAGCTTCTTCCCTTCTATGTGCATTAGGTAGGAGGAGTGTCCGAGCCATACCCAAGTATTGTCTGGCAGCGTATCGAGCTTCGTTTGTACCACTGGCAGGGGGTTCGCAGGGGTTAAGTCCTCCACATTGGGGAAAAAGTAATTATAAAAGAGCGAAAACTGAGACCCTGTTGGGGTGAGATCGGGTGTCTCGGATAGGTTTTGGAAGTGACCATCCCTATAGTTGGGCGACTGCTCTATACGAGCGAGGCGCTCCCCAGCGGGTAGTTTTCCAAAATCAGACATATTCAAGATCGCACAAGAGCCTAAAGCGACTAATACTATGATTATCACAAAGACATATCCCATTCGTTTCAAGAATTTTCTCATTGGATTATTGGCTAATTGGCTCATTAGAAAATGGGTTGAATAGCTTTCACAATACTATCCATAGAAACAGGTTGAGGGGTTACCTTATCACCCGTACGCACCCCATTGAGTCCTTGTACGATAATTACATCACCTGCCTTGAGGCCTGTCTCCACCACTGCCAAGTTATCG
This sequence comes from uncultured Capnocytophaga sp., assembly GCF_938029845.1. Lineage (GTDB taxonomy): Bacteria > Bacteroidota > Bacteroidia > Flavobacteriales > Flavobacteriaceae > Capnocytophaga. The sequence continues at coordinate 380 of NZ_CALHGG010000163.1, read as the reverse complement.
GCACGGTTCTTGAGGGTTACCACGGTTTGCTTGATGGTATTATCTTCTACCTTGTAGGCAAATATCTTTCCTTGCTGTTCGAACACTGCTACTTCAGGAATCACTAAGGACTTATCAAAGGTCTGAGGGATAAGGATCGTACCACTATTTCCGTTGGTAAGCAAGCGATCAGGGTTAGGGAAGGTCGCACGGATTTGGATAGATCCTGTGGTAGGGTCTATCTGTCCTGTAACGGTCTGTATCTTCCCCTTGTGATCATACAGCTGTCCGTTCGCTAGAACAAGGGATACTTCGGCAAAATTGGCCAACTTCTCCTTAGTCGTAGCCCCTTTAGTTTGTGCAAGGAAAGAAAGGTAATCCTTTTCGTTCATAGAGAAATA
>NZ_CALHGG010000162.1 GCF_938029845.1 uncultured Capnocytophaga sp. | reverse complement strand
AAACTGATATTAGACAAATCGAGTACGAAAGTGAAGCTGATCTTACTTTTTAATCTGTAGTCAGACATCAAAGGTCAGTAGTCAGTTTCTAGTGCTGACTACTGACTCTTTAAAAATAATAACTAACCCCTAAGAACCAACAACTTAACAAAACAAATATGAAAAAATTATTCCTCCTTTTAGCGCTTGCTCCCTCGCTGATGTGGAGCCAAGAGAATCTACGAAAAAATCTTAGCGAAGACGGAAAAACTTACATCAAGGCAAGTGTATCAGCTACCCTTTGGGCAAGATACATAGATGCCAACCCCAACACCATGGTCGATGGATCTGGAGTAAGTCGTATTACCGATGTCTCTATCCGTCGCTTGCGTATAGGCGTGCAGGGCCAACTCACCCCAAGGGTCTATGTATATGGACTTTTCGGGGGTAATAACTATAATTTCACCAGCAAAGGCAAAGACAAAATCGGCATTCTTGACCTCTATGCGGATTACCAATTTGCCCCAGAGTTCACCCTCGGTTTGGGTAAGTTTGGCTGGAATAGCAGCCGTAATGCTATGAAAGCCAGCGGTAGTATGATGGACTTAGATGGGCCTGCCTTCTCTCTCTTTACTGTGAATATAAATGACGATGCGGTACGTAGCTTTGGTGTCTTTGCCAAAGGACAAATCCAAAACCTTAGTTATGTATTTACTATCAAAAGCCCTTATGCGGTTACCACTGATGAGAAAGAAGGAGTAGTCGGCTATGCCAAAAATGCTCCTCACAAACAATATTCTGGTCATCTCAAATACGACTTTTGGGAACGCGAAAGCAACAAAACCCCTTATACAGCAGGTACTTATGTAGGAGCTAAAAAAGTATTGAACCTCTCCTTAGGTGGTGTATATCAAAAGGATATGATGAGTGAACTCCAAACAGGTGTGACCAAATACTACGATTACAAGAATTTCTCTGCTGAAGTATTTTTAGATACTCCTCTTTCCGAGCGTAATGATGCTATTACGGTAAATGCAGGTTACTATTTCACCGATTTTGGTCGTGATTATGTAAGAAATGTAGGTAATAACAACGTAGCCGATGCAGGTGCTACTGGTTATTTCAACGGAGGAGGTAATGAATATCCTATGATGGGAACAGGAAGTACTTTCTGCCTATTAGGAGGATATCTCTTTGGTAAGAGTGAAGATTGCAATACTCGTATACAACCTAACTTTGGTATCCAATACTCCAAGTTTGACGGTCTCAAAGATCCTATGGTGGCATATGACCTTGGTGTGAATGTCTTCTTCAAGGGACACAGTAACAAGCTCAGCTTCTGCTACCAAAACCGCCCTATATACAACCTACAAAAAGAAGTAGATAGCCGCAAGGGTGCCTTTATCTTACAATATCATATCGTATTGAACTAATGAAAGCTGTTATCTTAGATAGAAATACCCTATCTTCCCAAATGGAACTAACCGTCCCAGAGGGGATTACCCAATGGGTAGTATATGAAAGCACCCGTCCAGAGCAAGTGATAAGCCACTTGGAAGGGGCAGATATTGCCATCACCAACAAGGTGAAGATAGGCAGGGAACACATGGACAAGCTCCCTCAGCTAAAGCTTATCCAACTTACTGCCACTGGTATGGACAATATAGACAGAGTCGCTGCTGGAGAGCATGGCATAGAAGTCAAGAACGTAGTGGGTTACTCCACCGAGAGTGTCGCCGAACACTTCTTTATGCTCCTACTAGCTGCTATGCGAGGACTGAAACCCTACCATACCGCCGTAGCCGATGGCTCTTGGCAGGCTGATGGGCATTTTTGCCTTACCGAACCCTCCATTCTGGACTTACACACTCGTACCTTGGGAATTATAGGGGTAGGAAATATTGGTAATGCCATTACCGATCGTGCCAAAGCCTTTGGTATGCGCGTACTTTGGGCAGAGCGTGAGGGCAAAGCGCCCCGCAGTGCGGAATATACCGACTTTGACACCGTCTTGGCTCAGAGTGATGTTATTTCGCTCAACACCCCACTAACCGAACAAACTCGCCACCTTATCTCAGCTCGTACCATTGCCAAAATGAAACGCAAGCCTTTGGTAATCAACGTAGCCCGTGGAGCAGTAGTGGATCCTCAAGCCATTTATGATGCCTTGGAAGCAGGGCAGTTACTAGGCTTTGCCACCGATGTATTCGAGAGTGAACCCCCTGTCGCCAATGATCCCCTACTAAAATTAGCCTCCCACCCTAGAGTATTACTCACTCCCCATGTAGCGTGGGCTAGCGAATATGCCCTTGATAAGCTTTGGAAGAAAGTCAAGAGTCAGATTGAAGAATTTATTAAATGAATAACGAAAAGTGAATAGAGAACTATTCTCTATTCACTTTTCATTCTTCACTTTTCACTTATTATGAGTCATCGTGTAGTTATAACTGGTATGGGAATTTATTCCTGTATAGGTACATCTTTAGAGGCGGTAAGAGACGCCTTATACGAAGGGAAATCGGGGATCATCTTTGATCCCGAACGCAAGGCATACGGCTATCGCTCTGCCTTGACGGGCTTTGTGCCTGCTCCACAGCTCAAGGGTGTCTTGGGGCGGCGGGAGCGTATCTCCATGGGAGAAGAGAGCGAATATGCCTATATGGCAACAACAGAAGCCCTCTCTCAGGCACGTATAGACCCTGACTTTCTCAAAGCCCAAGAAGTAGGTATCCTCTACGGGAATGACAGTGTAGCCGAATCGGTAATACTAACCAATGACAAGATACGCGAGAAGGGTGATACCACCCTTGTAGGCTCAGGGGCGGTCTTTCGTACCATGAACTCCACCGTAACGATGAACCTCTCTACCCTTTTCGGTCTTAGAGGGGTCAATATGAGCATCAGTGCAGCCTGTGCCAGCGGCTCCCATGCGGTAGGCTTGGGCTATCTGCTGCTGCAAAGTGGCATGCAGGAAATCGTCCTATGCGGAGGGGCTCAGGAGACCAACAAATACAGTATGGGCAGCTTCGACGGCTTAGGCGTGTTCTCCACTCGTGAGGATACTCCCCAGAAGGCCTCTCGCCCGTTTGATGCGGGGCGCGATGGGCTGGTACCCAGCGGAGGCGCTGCCACCCTTGTTTTAGAGACCTATGAGAGTGCGCAGCGACGCGGCGTACCTATCTTGGCCGAGATCGTTGGCTATGGCTTCTCCTCCAATGGCGGGCATATCTCCACCCCCAATGTAGAAGGGCCTGCCACCGCGATGGCACGAGCCTTGGCTAATGCGCATCTGCAAGCCAAGGACATAGACTACATTAATGCCCATGCCACCTCCACTCTTGTGGGCGATGCCAATGAGGCAAAAGCTATTCACCAATTATTTGGCAGTCATACCCCCGTAAGCTCTACCAAGTCCATGACAGGGCATGAGTGTTGGATGGCGGGTGCCAGTGAACTGGTGTATTCTATCCTAATGATGCAAAACGACTTCATCGCCCCGAACATCAATATAGAAGCCCTTGATGAAGACTCTCAAAAACTCCATATCATCACCCAAACTACCCAACAGCCTATACGCGCTTTTCTATCTAATTCCTTCGGTTTTGGCGGAACAAATTCAGCTATTATAGTCAAATGTGGCGATGGGGCAATGAGATAATGAGGCAATTTGACGATGAGACAATGAAATGATTTGACAATGAGGCAATTTGCACTTTGCTAGCGCGAGCTTGCAGAGGTGAAAATATCATTTAAAAAATTCCACTATGAGAAAAATGATATTATTTTTTGTAATTATTATTTGTGTAACAGCTTGTGCTATAAAGAAGCAAAACGTTTTTACCAATTCAGATTGCAGTAAATATTCCTATATATTAGATAGTTTGACTTACATAGAATTCCCTGATGAATATGATTATTATGTAGAAGGTAATTTGTTACCCAAAAAAGAAAACAGCATATTTAAAAATATAGAAAAATCTGATAAGGGGATAATCCCTTGTTTAATAGAAAAACTAAAAGATACCACACAAACAAATATCCGTTATGCCGATAGTTATAACTATACCCATAGCGATGTAGCTTTATTTTTGTTAGGCTATAAGGAAGTAGCTAACTGCCCAACATACACACTTTTTGGTGAAGAATTTAAAAAGGGCAAGAGCTTCCATTTTGATCAAGAGATAATGACTGTATTTTTTCTGCAAGATAAAGCAACGAGTTATAACAACCGCCTGCGACTATATAACAGAATAAAGAAGTGGTATTTAAAGAATTATAAGATGAAGAAATGATTACTATTAGTGTGATCTTGTTCTTGTTGCTACTGTGCGGGTGTATTAATTGCACTAACAACACCCTTGCTGGCACGAGCTACAAGAAACGCGCTAGCAGAGGGATGTATAACCCAGAAAAAACGTAAAATGGAGATTTCAAATAGAAAAATAATTATAGCCATATGTATATTGATTCCATTTACATTTTTATCGTGTATAAGAATGCGTCATAAAGGCTTATGTAAGGGATTTATCAATGAAAAATCGTTTGTATTAGGCGCATCTACAATTAAGGATATTCAAAAAAGATTCAATGCTTACAAAGATTTAGAAATTTTCCCCAATAATGATAGTCTCTATATCACTAAGATTGAGGAAAAAGAAGGTTTTATAAAGATATTATCTCAAAAAAGATTTCTATTTAAGGATAGTTTGCTTCAAAAAGTCGAATTGGTGGTAAGTACAAGTTGTTGTTGGAATAATGATTTCAAAGAAGATGATTTTGCACAGCATAAAGATGAAATTTTTAGCGCCTATGACGAGTACATTTATACCATAAAGTCAGAAAATTCAGCATCAAAATGCTTTCATTTTCAAAGTATTGATACGACCCTATTTCATAAAACCACGCTATTTAAGTGGGAAGAATCAGACCTACAAAGAAGTCAGTAACTATATTACAAATCCCTGCTGGTATATTAATCATTTAAGTTTTACAAGCTCTGTAACTCACTGACTTTCAAAACCTCCCCCTACCCCCCTCCGAAGGGGGATTTACTAAACGGTGGATTTTCAGAGAGTTAGATAATAGAAAGCTTTTCATTTTGACTAACAAATTTATCCTTTTCCAACGTACTTTACACATACTCTCCTCCAAGTATTCGGAGACTTTCCCCCTTTGGAGGGGGCAGGGGGAGGTCATTTTGTAATATATTGATCATTAACTAATTACAAGTCTAATAATAACTTAAAAATGACTTGCGGAACTTAAATTAATCATTATTGGTATTAATCATTGATTAACATGAAACTCTTTTATTTTCTTAGCTTCCTCACCATTGGGTGGGTATATGGGAAACCCCTTGCGGAGGTCGGGGGAGAAAGTCCTCCGCTCTTTTGGGAAGCCTCGGTGGAGGTGGAGGGAGAAAAGGTATATCTGATTACTCAATATACCATAGGTGATGGGGTTACTTCTTTGTCTTGTACTAAGACACCTGTGCCTATCAGTCCTCGTGGGGTACAAATGATTAACTACGATAATGATTGGCTTATAGTTGCCAATGAGGATTATCACTACTACATCTGGGGATACCACAGTGAGGAAGCGAAAGTAATCCCACTATTTCCCACCCGAGAAGTGAGTGAGGTAATCGCCAGAGGACACATCTATTTCACCCAAGGAACTTGGTATTATCTTGACTATGCTAAGCGCTCATCATACGAAGATCCTATTGAGATTACTAAAGAAGTCCTCACCGACTTTCCTACCCAAGATGTGGTTGTCCTACATACCTCTGAGACAAAAACACTCCTAAAGGACACCCATAAGGTATATATGTACCGAGAAGAGAGCTATATGGAGAGAAGTATTGAGGTTGTAGAGGGATTGGACGCCCAAAAGGTATGTTGGGTAGAGGGCAGTTATGGCTCTTATGGTTACCTATGTGATTATCTATATGATGAGGATACTTTCTATATAACTAAATATGACTTCCCTTGGTTAAATGATTATACAGAGAAATTTACTCGCGAAGGATTCACCCAAAAATTCACCGAAGGAACGCTTGTTCGTTATGGACAGAAGACACACCACAAGGGCGCTTTTTGGGATTTCCATGACGGGCGCTTATGGTTCTGTGAAGGCTTTGCTATCATTCCTAGAAAAGATATAACCTACGAGGCATCACTGGATTTGCTCCAAAAGGACGGGAAGTACTACAGAGACTATTCCCATTATTACAACCGAGACCTTGATGATTATGATCGTCCGATAGACCTCTCAGCCGTAAAGAATCCCCAGCAACTGCGTATTATTGAGACACCTAAAAAATCCTCTTTGTCCAAATATCTCTTTTATTACGATGGTCTTGCCTATTATGTAGTCTATGAGAATCGGTTTTTCCCTATGGAAATCAGCCCGTTACAGGAAAAGATACTCTCAGAGAATGAAAGGTATAACACCACTCATGCAGGCGATGAGTTTGTTCTTATAGATGGTAAAATGGTTTTCTACTACCTTCGGTGGATAGATGACATAAAAGGGTTCAAAAACCGTCCTTTTTGCCCTATTAAAGTCACTCGCGAGCTACCCCTTAGCTCCCCTGTGAGGGATATAGAGGTAGGATATGTTACCCAAGATTGGCTTATCTTAGGTGAGCATTGTGTCAAGAACCTCACAGACTACCAAAGCCTTAGCTTTGTTGGTGCTACTAAGGATATGACCCTATACCTCTCCTATAAAGCAGCTCCTACCTATTACTACTTCAAGGACAAAAATCGGAAGTACTGCTACAAATATACAGATAAGAAGCTCTCGCTTGTCAGTGGAGAGAAGGACATATGCAATATAGTGAAAAATGAAAAGTGAAAAACTTTGTTTTTACATAAAAAATTCGTATTTTTGTGACATCGTAAACCTAATGCTTGTTGGTCGGTACCAATAAGTTCTTTTTAAATATTTACTTATCATGAAAGAAAAAATAGAAAAAATGAGAAACGGCAAAGGCTTCATCGCTGCCCTTGACCAAAGTGGAGGTAGTACTCCTAAAGCCTTGAAACTCTATGGTGTAGAGGAAAATGCGTACAAGAACGATGCCGAAATGTTTGACCTTATCCACCAAATGCGTACCCGCATTATCAAGAGTCCTGCCTTCAATGACCAAAAAATTCTTGGGGCTATCCTCTTCGAACAAACTATGGATAACAAGATTGACGGCAAATACACCGCTGAATATCTATGGGAAGAAAAACATATTCTCCCTTTCCTAAAAGTAGATAAAGGGCTTGAAAACTTGGACGAAAACGGGGTACAACTGATGAAACCTATCAGCAACCTTGCCGACCTACTCAAAAGAGCCAATGAGCACCATGTATTCGGTACCAAGATGCGTTCGGTAGTGAAAAAAGCATCCAAAGTAGGTATTGCAAGCATTGTTGCCCAACAGTTTGAAGTAGCTGCTCAAATCATCGCTGCTGGATTGGTGCCTATTATTGAGCCTGAAGTAGATATTAATATCCCTGACAAAGCAGAAGCAGAGGCTATTCTCCGTGAAGAAATCCTTAAACACTTGGACAAACTTCCTACTACTTCCGATGTGATGCTAAAACTCACCCTCCCTACTGTAGCCAACTTCTACGAACCTCTTACTAAGCACCCAAGAGTGGTACGTGTAGTAGCACTTTCAGGAGGTTACTCCAGAGAAAAAGCCAATGAGATCCTCGCTAAGAACCATGGTGTGATCGCTAGCTTCTCTCGTGCCCTCTCTGAAGGTCTCTCCGCTCAACAATCCGATGCTGAGTTCAATAAAACCCTCGCAGATTCTATAGAAGGTATCTACGAAGCATCCATTAAATAGTGACTAACGAATAGTGAATAGTTACTAATATAAATCAATAGTTAAAAGCACTATTCATTAACTTTCTAAGACGCAATAAATTGCGTCTCTACACAAGCGCTGGCTAAGACAATTCCTACTTAGCATAGTCATCCGTAGAGACGCAATTTATTGCGTCTTAATGAATTAGATTATACAGATATTTTTAACTATTGATCACCTTTACTAACTGCTATTCACTTAGTTCACTGCTTCTACGGTGATTTGTTCGTTCTTCATCATCTCGCGCAGAATGGTCTCTATCCCTTGCTTGAGGGTACGCTTGGAGGAAGGACAACCATTGCAGGCACCTTGTAGGAGTACCTTGACTATTTGGGTTTGCTTGTCATAGCTGACAAACTGTATATTACCGCCATCACTGGAGACCGCTGGCTTTACATATTGGTCTAAGATAGCGATAATCTTTCGTGAATATACATCATTAAGCGAGGGTAATCCTTTAGGCCTATCCTGCTCGGTCACACTGACCTTGACTACTTGTTTTCCCTCCATGAGATAGAGTCGTAAAAACTCTCTCAACTCCATCATAATATCCTCCCATAATATCTTGGGTTGACGAATGATAGAAATGTAATTACTATCAAAAAACACCTCCTTAATATAAGGAAACTTAAAGAGTTCGGTTGCCAAAGGTGAATCGGAGGCTTCCTCAGCTGACTTATATTCATATACCCTGCTAACGAGCTTCTTGTTTGCCACAAACTTCATCGCCATAGGATTGGGCGTGCTTTCCACATAGATGGTAATAGGAATACGCTTGGCGGGTGCGGGTGCTTCTTCAGGGGCAGATGCTTCGCCTATAATGGGGCGACCTGCCGCAAGGTAAGCCTCCACCTCTTGGCATACCTCTTGGGCGACTTCTTCCCACTTTACAATAGGCAGTGCTTCCAAGGCTATGAAATTGGCCGAGAAATAGACCGTTTTGACAAAAGGTAGGCGCAAGAGTTCCTGAGCAAGGGGTGAGTTATCCACAGGCTCGGAACGTTCATATTGGTAATTGCCCTTGACTAATACTTCAGGGGCTTCAAGCTTGATAATGGCGGGGTTAGCCGTGTATTGTATCTGTAATTTCATTTTATAATCTCGATGGCTTTCTGTAATAAAAGGTTATTAGGTACGGAGATATTTTCTCCTGAATCGGTTTTAAGTAGTGTATAGAAAGAACTGATGTCCTTGATCTCTGCCTCGATAGGGAAATCCTTGTCCATGATACGGATTCTGTCTCCTATCTTAAAAGGAAAAGAGAAGAAAAGAATCACCCCTGCGGTGACATTGCTCAGTATAGACCATTGGGCAAAGAAGCCCACTCCTACTAGCGTAAGTATAGAGGAGATAAAGACGAATATTTGGTCGGGCTTCACCCCCCAGATAGAGACCAACACCAAGAAAAGCAAGGCACCGAGAAGCACATCAATATATTTTTTGACCAACTGTGTGCGTGCCTTAGGAAATTCCGCCTTGGTTCCTATTCTCGCTACTAAAGAGTCTGTAAAGCGTTTGAGGATAAAAAAGACAATTATCGATACCACTGTAGCGATAATGAAAGGATATTTTTGGAGGGCAAAATCTATGATCATAGGTTAGTCGTTAGTGATTAGTGATTAGTGGTTAGTGGTTCGTTAGTTTTTATCTTTTCCTTATATTTAGACTAGGGTGCAAAAGTACAAATAATATTTCAGTTTTCAAGTATTTTTAGGTAAAGCGATGATTATTTTGTACCTTTGCGCGGTCAAAAAAATCAAGCCTTGAGTATAAAGCGATTATTTAAGCATACGGCCATTTATGGCTTGGCGACGGTAATGCCGCGGGTGTTGAACCTTGTTCTCACGCCGCTACATACGAGCGCACATACTCTTACCCAAGCCCAGTATGGTCTCTATCAGGGGCTTTTTGCCTATATGATATTGGGCAATGTGTTGCTTACCTATGGTATGGAAACGGCCTTTTTCAGGTTTATGAACAAGGAGAAAGATGCCAAGGGGGTCGCCTCCACGAGTCTTGTCTCCCTTGCGGTAAGCTCGTTGGCCTTTCTGATAGTTGCCTTGTTATGTAGTGACTATATAGCACAGTGGCTGGACTATCCTACCATTTATATTCGCTATGCTATATGGATCTTAGTCTTGGACGCAATGGTGGCGATTCCCTTTGCTTGGTATCGCAATGCAGGGCAGTCGCTGCACTATTCGCTTATCAAGATAGGAAATGTAGCCATCAACTTAGGACTCAACCTGCTTTTCCTACTTTACTTCCCTTACTTGGAGCGAGAAGGTCATCAGTTACCTACTTTTACCTTTATCACTGACAAAACCCAATACATATTTATCGCCAACCTTATTGCGAGCTTGCTCACCTTCCTCTATATGCTGCCGCTGTACAAGCGGATTGGTTTTTTGTGGAACCGTACCCTATGGCGGGAGATGATTCGCTATGCCTTTCCTGTGCTAGTGGCAGGGATTGCCTTTTCGGTAAATGAGGCATTTGACCGCGTATTTATCCGTATGCTCTACCCCTCGGATGAGGCTGATGCCGTGGTAGGACTCTATGCAGGTTGTTACAAAATGGGAGTGTTCATGACGCTCTTCATTACCGCCTATAAGCTAGGGGTAGAGCCGTTCTTCTTTTCCAGTGCGGGTGACAAGAATGCACCTACTACCTATGCCAAGGTAACCGCCTATTTCAGTATATTTGCAGGGGGGATACTCCTATTTGTTTGCATATATATAGACCAACTCAAGTGGCTATTGATTCCTAACAAGGCTTATTGGGAAGGACTGAAGATTGTGCCCTTTGTGCTTATGGCGAACCTATGCTTGGGGTTATATCATAGCATGTCGGTTTGGTACAAGGTAACCGACCGCACCCATTGGGGGGCAATTATCTCGGTTATAGGAGGAGTCATCACCGTGGTGGCCAACCTTAGCCTTATCCCCCTATGGGGATATATGGGTGCGGCTGTGGCAACCTTTTTGGCCTATGGGGGTATGATGGGCATATCATGGTGGATAGGTCAAAAGAAATACCCTGTGCCCTACGATTGGAAACTTATCGGAGGATTCTTGGGGGTATCGGTGGTCTTTTCGCTACTCTATTTCTATGTACTAGATAGGAATGTGCTTATAGGAAGTGGGTTTTTCGTGGCTTATGCCCTTGTAGCAATAAAAGTCATGAGACGATGAGTCAATTTGCCAATGAGACGATGTGTCGATGGGCTGATGAGTCAATGTGTCAATGGGCTGATGAGTTGATGAGTTGATGAGTTGATGAATAGTTAAAAATGTCTGTATAATCTAATTCGTTAAGACGCAATAAATTGCGTCTCTACGGATGACTACGCTCACATGTAATTGTCTTAGCCAGCGCCTGTGTAGAGACGCAATTTATTGCGTCTTAGAAAGTTAGCAAATTATAATTTTAACTATTGATTCAAATTAGAAATTAGAAACTAATCACTAGTCACTGACCACTGACCACTAACAACTGAAGACTAAAATTAAAAGAATGGAAATAAAAATCATCAATCGTTCGGGGCATGCGTTGCCCGCGTATCAGACCGCAGGGTCGGCAGGAGTGGACTTGAGGGCATGCCTCAAGGAAACGGTTATTCTCAAACCTTTGGAGCGCAAGCTAATCCCAACTGGTCTCTATATAGAGCTACCTCTGGGCTACGAAGCTCAGGTGCGTCCGCGTAGTGGCTTGTCTCTCAAGCATGGCATTACGGTACTGAACTCCCCTGGTACCATAGATGCCGATTACAGAGGAGAAATATCGGTGTTGCTTATCAATCTTTCGGGAGAAGATTTTGAGATTGCCAATGGGGAACGTATTGCCCAAATGGTTATCGCCAAGCATGAAGTAGCGCAGTTTGTCCCTGTGGAGGTACTCTCCGAGACAGAACGTGGCACAGGAGGCTATGGTAGTACTGGAAAAAAATAAGAAAAGACTGTTCTACCACTTTTAGAAACAGCCCTTTCCCCTTTCTTGTATGAAAAAATGCACTTAATTTTTTTAGAATTTTTTTCGTTAGTGAATAATATTACCTTTCATTTACCATCTCCTTTGGAGATAAAAGTTGATATATAATTGTTTAGTTGTCTTATGAAATGTTTAGAGCGTTTAATTTAGTTGTTTGTTTCACGAAAATCCTTGCTAAGGCGACAACTCCTAAAAGACAATAAATAAAAGGTAAATACTTGTTCACTATTTCATTCTACTGGTATATTGGTTAACTTGAGAATTGCCAAAAAATAATGTTTCGTCTCTTTCGTCTTTCAATTAGAGAGGAGAGAGATAAGCCTCTATTGGTGGAGACTTATCTCCTTACTCTAATCTAAAATAAAAACACAAAAAATCTAATTACTATATAAAGAGATGAAAACTTTCTGATGTATAGGGTTGCGCTTCCAGCAAAGAACCAAGCACCTTAATTCGCTTACAAGTATATTTTAGGTCTAGTTTTTCCTTGACTAAGGTGCTTATTCCTCACTGTCTAAAATAAAAAACGCAAAAAAATCTATTCTTTAAAATTATGTTAGAGAAAGAGTCTTAATACTTATAAAACTTTCATTCTCTTTGTTTGACGTTACAAAGGTAGTAGTTTTTTTATTCATGTCAAGAGAAAAATACGTTTTCGCGCATGAAGTGTAAGTATTTGCACATGAAAGGTAAAAATAGGGTATTTTTTAAACCTCAGAAGCGAGCAAAGGCCACTGTTCACGAGACACTTGAATACGCAAACCTCCTTCAAGCCAGATAAATGGACGATTCATGCGCAGTATATATTCGCGATTGACGATCGCCTTTCGTGTGTTGGCTACAAAGATAGAAATATGATGTTCGGCACAGAAGCGGTGAATCTCTTCCCAAGTTTGCTTGAGCTGGATAGCCTGCCCCGATAGGGAATGGAGCACCTTCAAGCGAGGGTTCTCTTCATCCTGCAAGAAACAGAGAATCTGCTTGGGGAAGATACGCACTTGCTGTTTTAGGTAATTTTCTATAAAGACAGGTGTTTCCTGCTCTCCCTCGGCTATGGCTTCTGCTTCGGAAAGGTACTGGGTGAGGTTCTCGGTAAGCTGCTGGAAAATAGGCTTCACAAGGTATTTCTTGACCAAAGGAAATTCGTTAAAGACAATCTGAGGGATTTCGGGGTTTTCCCCTTGATAACCTGTAAAAAAGATAATATAAGGTGTGTATCCTGTAGTCTGGTGAATATGAGAGAGGATAGGATAGGCATTGCCCCCTCGGATACTCCAATCGGAGAAAATCAAGTCCGGACGATGGGTATCTATCAGAGTAATGGCCTCCTGTAGGCTATCAGTAAAAGGAATGGGCTTCCACTGGAGGTATTTCTGCATACGCGCAGAGATATTCTTCCAGATGCTTTTATCGTCCTCAATGACAAGATACTTAAAGGTTGATTTTTTCATAATTAATTGATTTTTTGAGTTCTATAATAGTAATTGTACCAGGATACTTAGGATCATCCTTATCCTTGTCCGTCATAGAGATAGTAATGGCATCATCAAAGTGCTTATCAAGGATTCTAAGGATACGCTGTATGTTCTTCAGTCCTGTACCGTGTCGCTGTACCCCCGCATATTTCTTGGAAGCAGCCACCCCTACCCCATTGTCAGAGATACTGATACCGTATATATCGGTCCGCTCCCAGAAGGCAATACGCAACAGTTGAGGAGGTTCGTCCCTGTGTCGGAGTCCGTGCAAGAGCGAGTTCTCCACAATCACCTGTAAGATTCCCATAGGCATACGGTAATCGGAGGGAATCGCCTCGATATTCTCAATCTGTACTTGCAGGTCAGGTAGGAATATCTCCCGCTGTATAGCAATGGTATTCTCGGTGAGTTTCCACTCTTGACTAAAAGGAATGAAAGGGGTTTGGTCTTGGGAATAGCGGTGCATGATAGAGATATTCTCCCCTATATGAGAGATGATACGCTCGGCATGGGGATTATCATAGAGTTCTGCTCCGAGGCTATTGAGTGCATTGAGCATAAAGTGTGGACGGAACTGCTTCCCGAGATTACCAATGGTAAGTAGTGCTATCTCTCTATCCTGCCTATCCATACGCCTCATGTTGTAGAGTAGATAAAACCCCGTGGAGGCTGGAATGAGAATCATCACTAGCCAAAAATAGCTATTTTGCGAAAGAGAACGCTTGACATTGATAGGATATTTCAGGACAGTATAAGTCCCATCGTTTTGGCAAACGGTCAGAGAGAATATATAATTGCCCGCTGATAGGTTTTGATAGCGGTATTCCGTTTCGGTAGTAAGGACTCCTTGCTCTATAGCATACTCTTGGCTGTCCCTATAGAGAGCAGGAATCACATAGCGAGGGAGGTTATCCTTGGTCTGGTAATGGAGTCGTATCTCAAAAGAATTTTCATTGACCTCCAAGGATATAGGATCATCTACATGTGACTTATAAATATTCTTACCTGTATTGATGCTTAAAGTAGGCTCCACCTTATAATTGGGCAAGGAGAGCCACTGGTCAATATTCCAACGAAAGAGCATATTGGAGGAGGCAAACCATAGGTAATTGTCATCGGAGTTACTTGCCACACAAGCACGTTCCAAAGGGTCTTGGAGGTTCATGGCATAGGGGTTGAGATAGCGTACATTGACCTTACCTTTGACAAATTCGTTCAAGGAAAGTACAAAGAGCTTATTGGTAACCCCTACGATAAGATAGTCTCGCCACTGGTGTAGAAAGACCACGGGGCGATCGTTACCCAATAGAAGGGGGTGTTCCAGCAGGTGAAAGTCTGTCATATCCACCTGCTCCTTATCGGTAGGATTATAGTAATAGAGTTGACCTTTATCGCTACCAAACCATAGCGTATTGTTAGCGTCTGCCAAGAGAGTATAACCCCTGAATGGCGTTTGTCCCTTATCAAAGAGAAGTGTCTGGGCAGTGTCCGTTTTTGGGTTGTAGCGAGCAACTCCCTGCATGGAGATCGTCCAGATATAGCCCTTGCTATCCTGTGCTATTCCCTGACAGTGGTTAAGGGTCAAGCCCTGTTTCTTGCCAATAGTTTTCCAAGGTATTTCTTTCTGCTCCAGCTGTATCAAAGGCTTATAAGCCAGACCATAGTCCTGGACATCGGTATAAAGAACCTTTTGAGAAGAGAGGAAGTTAAAATTAGAAACAATCGTATCGCTCACCTTGGTATAACTTGTTGGTGATTGGAAAAGATACAACCCCTTATGAGCATTGTTAAAAAGGACTTTCTCACCCAAAGGAAGTGCGCCATAGCTCATCTGTATGCCCTTGAGTGGACTCTCAAGGAGTTTGTCACTGTCAATAATAGAAAAGCCCCCATTGTAGCTCCCTGCCCATAGCTTACCTGAAGGGGTGAGGGCAAGGGCAAAGATACGATCAGTATTGGTATCGTTATACAACCGTGGATAGGTTTTTAGGTAGGTAAATAGGCGGGTGAGCTGGTTGTTACTACCCAAATAGAGGCTTTGGGAATCCTCCGAAAAAGCCTTATAGTAGGCCGACCTAATGGCAGTAGTATTGGATACAGGTTCCAAATCCTTTTCTAAGTCATACAATATCAGCTCGTTATCATTGTTATAAAGGTAATAGCGACCGAAGTTCTTATTCTCGCTCTTATTGGCAGGCAAGACCTTAGTGGTAAGGGTACGAGAATAGTGGTAAAGACCATCATTCTCGGGCTTGATAAAATAAAAATCACCTATGGAACGCATATAGATAGGACTAAAAGCCCATGGGAAAATCTGTCCATCGCCACCAGGTGCCAGACTCCTAATATCGGTATAATCCTTGCCTAATATACAGCGATAAGGGATACTATTGACAGAAAGTGCATAAACATAGGAGGTGTGCTCTTCCAATTCTTGAAAGTAACGTCCATCATAGCTCATGAGCTTAAAAGAAGTCTCCGAAGGGGCAATAGCAGTGAAGTAAATACGTTTATCTATCAGAACAAAATGGGCATAGTGCGCATTTACATAACCCACCTTTTGGGGGATGAGCTGATCGTAGTCACTACCTGTATAGATGCTCTTGCTAAAGCCAAAGAAAATCTTATCTTGTAATTTGAATTTCTTAAGGAATATACCTACGTCCTCTCCCTTGAAATACTCTTCCACTTCGGTATTATGGAGTGCATAGAGGACATTTTCCTCAGGAGAGAAAAGCAGTTCGCCCTCAGAGCTCACCTGCAAAGGTTGGTTGATATTGAAGAAATCCTTACCGATGCTATATTGGTTATACTGCAATGCCCTATGCTCACACAATGGCTGAGCAAGACAGAGAAAAGTGCAGAAAAACAAGCATATTTGAAAGATCAGCTTCATAAAATAAAATGTATTTTTTTGGTTTTTAATACGTTAGCTATAAGATTAATTTTCTATAAAAGATATAAGCCTTGTGGCAAAAGTACAAATTTAATTATTAATTATTAATTATTAATTGTTAATTTTTAGAAGGCAGTAGTTAGTGGTTAGTGATTGGTGGTTAGTGATTAGTGATTAGTGGTTAGTGATTAGTGGTTAGTGGTTAGTGATTAGTGGTTAGTGATCAGCTCATCGGCAAATTGGCTCATTAGCAAATTGACTCATTATTTTCTTGATTTTTCTCTTAGAATGTTGTAATTTTGCCCTTTGCATGGTTAGAAGTCAGAAGTCAGAAGTCAGTGGTTATTCGCTTTTCACTCTTCACTTTTCACTTTTCACTAAAACTATTTACTAAACAAAAACTATTATGATAAAAAATAGTCTTCCTAAGGCGTTATCCTATGACGCGTTTAAAAACCTTATGGATAGCCTTTTACTACAAGGAAAAACGACTGGAGATGACCAGTCCGAATTTATGGTTTCCCTTACCAAACTCAACCGTCAGCGTATAAAGCGTATTGACAATACCCTTGAGTTTTCCGAAGAAGACCTTTTGCCCTTCAAGCAAATTTCAAAAGGTCAATTATGGCTGGTAATCTCTGAGGCATGGTGTGCCGATGCAGCGCAAATTGTCCCTGTGTTATCAAAAATTGCAGAGAGCAACCCGCTTATTGACCTTAAAATCGTGCTTCGCGATGAGAATCCTGACCTGATGAACCAGTACCTTACCAATGGAGGGAAAGCCATTCCTATCCTTATCATTGCCGATGCCCAGAGCCTTGAGGTACTCCATGTATGGGGACCTCGTCCTAAGGTAGCTACCCAAATGGTAGAAGCCTACAAAAAAGAACATGGCAAACTCACCCCTGAGTTCAAGGAAGACCTTCAGAAGTGGTACAACCAAGACAAGGGACAGAGTATCCTTAGCGACTTACAAGCTCTTTTTAAATAATTTCCAGTGAAGATTGTTATTTCTCCCGCCAAACGAATGGATAGCCATTCGCCCTATCCTGCCCTCACCCCCACCCAAGCAATATTCCAATCGGAAATCCTTGAGGTGCATAAGGTGCTTAGGGAGCTTTCCCCTGCCGCTCTTGGGGAACTCATGGATATCTCGCCCCGCTTAGCGGACGTGAGTTGGCAATACCACCAAGCACTTTCCCTCCCTTTCACTCAAAAGAACGCTCGCCCTGCTATCTACACCTATCACGGCGATGTATATGAAGGAATGGACGTTTCTTCCTTGAGCCAAGAGGAGGTACTGAGGCTACAAGGTTACTTGCGTATTCTCTCAGGTCTCTATGGTATCCTAAAGCCCTTAGACCTCATTGCTCCTTATCGGTTGGAGATGGGCATCAAGCTTGCTGTAGGAGGACATGCCAACCTATATGACTTCTGGCGAAAGAAAATCACCCAAGCCCTTAATAGCGAACTTGAAGAGGGTGAGACCCTTGTGAACTTAGCCAGCGATGAGTATTTCAAAGCGATAGACACCCAAGCCCTCAAGGGGAAAGTCGTACATGTATCCTTTAAGACTTGGCGCGGCGACACCCTCAAGACCATAGTTCTCTACACCAAGCGAGGACGTGGGCTAATGGCACGCTATATCGCCCAACACCAGATCACTGACCCCGAAGACCTCAAAGGCTTCCACCTAGGAGGGTATAACTATGCAGAAGAACTATCCAATGAGAATGAGATGGTGTTTGTGAATGATTAGTGGTTAGTAGTTAGTGATTAGTGGTTAGAATATAGATACAAAATATAGAAAATGGAAAATATTAAGGATTTTAAAGACCTTATTCTTTGGCAACGAGCTATGGATCTTGTTGTTGAGGTATATGATCTAATAAAAAAACTTCCAAAAGAAGCAAATTATAAGTACTATCTAACGACATGGAATAATACAGCAATGATCCAAACAGGACATAGTAATGGAGAATCTACAGAAGATGAAAGAAAGGTTCTTGCAAATACACTATTCTATTTAAAACAATTAACAAATAAA
>NZ_CALHGG010000161.1 GCF_938029845.1 uncultured Capnocytophaga sp. | reverse complement strand
ATGTTTAATGATTAATTAAAGATCTACGGTAAAAATAGTATTTAGTTGGTTCTTCAAAGCATATTTATAAAAATCTAATACCCCTTTGCTCCAACTCAACAAATAGTTGAGTTCTTCCTCGTTTTTAGTATATGAGTAGTCTGAAGGAATTTTGTCAAAATTTTTTTTGATAATCTCTTGTAGATTATTCTCTTCAAGATAGTCTACAATTTTTTGAATATTATCGAGGTCATTCACAAATATTACACAATCATTATGATCCAATAATAAATAACCTCCAAAAACAATATTAGGAGCTATTCCTTCTTCTTTGTACCAATCACCCTCACAAAGACAATAGTGAATGCCTTCCCACGCTTTATCTATCTGATAACTTTTGGGTGTACCCAAGAGATTTTCTTCAATAGTATTGAGCATATAAGCATACATCTTGTCATCATCTTGTTCTGCAATAGCATCTACCTGCTCATCACTAAGTGCATAAAAAACGCCTAATCGTGCCATATTGTTTATTCTAAAGTTTAAAAAATGCAAAAGTACGGAATATTTGTAAGATATGGAAATTACTTTTCTGCAGTGATTATCAGTGCCATTGATTTTTCTTTATCAAAAGGGTCTTTTTTGAAATTACCATATAAGTTGATGGCTTGAAATCCTATCTGAGTAAGCCATTGGGTAAGTTCGTCAGCGAAAATAGGCTGTAACAATTCCTCATTTTCTATGGTATCGTCCAAAATAGTCTTGAAACGAATTTTTCCTTCCTCATTGAGATAGTAAAATCGCTCAAACTTCACCTTATCGTTGACTATTAAGGGGAGATTACCGAGGTAATCGTCTTGTTGCTGGGCAAAATATTTTTCAAAATTGACCAATTGCAGGACAAGTTTACCCTCTTGGGTGAGTTGTCCATAGGTTTTTTGTAAAAAGAGCTGTACGGAGGTCTTACTATCCAAATGAGGAAGTGTATTGCCTATACAAACAATATTGTCAAAAGCAGGAAGCTCATCAATAGCAAGCATATTCAGTTGCTGTACAGTAACACCTTTCTCGGAAGCTTTGGCAATCAATCGTTCACTGAGGTCGATAGCGGTAACTTCATAACCTTGTGAGCTAAGATAAGCGGTAAGATTGCCGGTAGCGGCACCTACATCGAGAAGGGTCTTGCCTTGAAGTTCACTAGCGAAGAAAATTTGGTGTGCTGGAGATAGCGGAAAGATAAAGTCATACTTTTCCGCAATTTGGTTGTAAAACTGAGACATAATTATTAAATGTTAATGGATAACGAAAAGTGAATCCTTAGCTTCACTTTTTATCTTTTACTTTTTCCTTTTCTCTATTTTGCAAAGTTAATGAAAAAATCCCCACAAAAGCAAAAAGCGGAAGACTTTTCGTCTTCCGCTTTTATAGATTAGCGCTAGGCTATTTGATATAGAGCCATCCCGCTTTTTGTTGACTTTGGTTCTGGCCGTCAGTGTATTCTAAGACATAGTAGTAAGTTCCTTGTGGTAGCTTACCATCTTTGTTTACAGTGGCACGTCCAGTAGAGAATCCTTTGAATGGATCTGCATTGGTATAACCATCTTTCTCATATACCAACACACCGTAGCGGTTGAATATCTTGAGATTGTTATTAGGATAGAGATCAATGTTCTTGATTATAAATCCATTGTTCTGGCTACCTTCGTCAGTTGAGATCGCATTATAGAACTCAAGAGTTGCATCATTGTTTATGGTTACCGTTACCTTAGCTGTTTTCTTTACACCATATTCTTTGGATGTTACCTCATACTCTAGAGTGTAAGTTCCTGAAGGAGTACCCTTAGGTATCACAACTTGCCCATCTGTATTAATTGTTACCCCTTGAATACCTCCCTTATCTAGTATTTCAATAGTAACATCTGCTGGTTTAATAGGCTGTCCGTCCAAAGTTCCATCTTTCAATACACTATTGGTATGGGTTTCTGATAGTGCACTATTGATAGGTTTATCAAAGGTATGATTCTTGAGAGTCAAGTTAGGTTGTACCTTTACTTTGGCTTCTCCTTCTTGGCAATCATTAGTAGATCCTTTTGGACAAACTCTGTATCTCAACGTATATTCACCTACTGGAACTCCAGATTTCACTTTGATCTTACCTGTAGTGGTATCCAACTCAATCTTTCCTTGTGCTGATGGAGAAACACTTATTAGAGATATTTCTACTGTATCAGGGGTTGGTTTCAATCCATTAAGTGTATCGTTATCCAAGACACTTTCTTGAGAAGTTACTTCCTCACCTTCTTTAGGCTTATCTACTACAACAGTATCTTCACCTGCTACATAAGGAGATATGTTAATTACTGCTTCGGCACTAGAAGACATACTTGGCTGTTTTACACTAATGATTGTGTAATAGTAAATATATCGTCCTGGAGCAAGTCCTGGTTTTACAGTAATACGTCCGTCATCTCCCTTAATCACAAGGGTTGGATCAGGTTGGTTCTTACCTAGAGTAGGTACTACTATTACTTTCAGTTCATCAGTATCACTTCCATCAGTCTTAAGCTTGCCTGCTTCATTTTTCCACTTATCATTATCTAAGACACTTGGAGTAGTTCCTCCTGTGGTACCTATATTAAACTCATCATTTACAGCTTCAAGGCTTTGATTAGGTCTTACCTTAATCTTAAGATCCTTTTCTACACAAGTCTTAGGAGTAGCCTTATCACATACTTTCACTTTGATAGTGTAATCTCCTGCTGGAACATCCTTACCTACAATTATCTTACCTGTATTAGTATCCACTGTTGGCACAGGGGCTCCTGGTGTTATAGGATTAGCTGGATTTATCACTTCTATGGTAACTCCGCTTGGATTTGGTTTTTGACCGTTAATCTTCACATTATCAGTCACATTACCAATTTCCCTAGGTGAATCGTTTTCTGATGGTTTACCTGAAATTTCATTATCAGTTACTTGCACTTTATTCTTCACCACTACTGTTACGGTAGCAGGAGCACTTACAGGTGTAGCTTGACCTTTAGGCTTAATAGTATATTTCAACGTATAAGTACCTGCTGGCGCTCCAGCTGCTATCTTCACTTTACCTGTTGCAGTATCTATACTTACCTTATCGGAAGAAGCCTCTACTTGCTCAATGTCTACAAGATTTGTATTGAGTTCTGTATTGGATTCCCAACTATCATTAGTAAGTATATTTGCATCCCTATTTGCATCCTTAGCTACTGTTTCTGTAGCAGACCATTGTTGCTGATAACTATCTGCATTAGCTACAATATTCTCTTGAACTACTACAACTTTTACACTACTTTGTTGACAACGATCTGTACCTTTTTCACATACTTTGTATTGGATAGTATATGTACCTGGGGTTACCCCATTAGGAATTACTATCTTACCTGTAGGATCTATTGTAGCATTTATTCCATTAGGATCTACTATTGAGATATCTACATTATCTTTGGTAGCAGGGTTACCATTTATGGTATCGTTACCAAGTACATCTATCGTACCTCCTGTTTTAGGAACAGTCTTATCTTCGTCTCGGTTAAGTACGATGTCAGCTGGCACTATCACCTTCAATGTAGCTGTTTCACAATTGTCTGTTTGACCCTTTTCACATACCTTATAAGTAATAATATGTGTACCAGGAGTTTGTCCATCAGGAATCCGTATCTTACCTGTATTAGGATCTACAGTTGCACGAGTTCCACCATCATTTACTATAGAAACATCGACTTTTTCTTTGGTAGCAGGATCACCATTTACAGTAGTGTTATTAAGTACATCTGCTGTACCACCTGTCTTAGGTACTACCGCATCAGAAGCAGGATTTACTACAATATCATCAGGAATTACGACCTTGAGCGTACTTGTCTGACAATTAATAGAGCTTCCCTTTTCACATACTTTATAATTAATAGTATGTGTACCTGGGATAAGACCATTTGGTACTACGATCTTACCTGTTGTAGGATCTACTGTCGCACCTGTTCTACCGTCATTTGTTATAGAAATATCTACATTGTCTTTGTCTGCTGGATCTCCACCTATAGTAACATTGTTTAATACATCTACAGTTCCTCCTGTCTTAGGTACACGCTTAGTAGTTGGATTAACTACTATATCATTACCTGTTACAGTTACGTTAGCTACATTTTGTTTACATGTTTGGGCTTCACCTGTAGCTTTATCACATACTTTGTATACTATGGTATAAGTGTCTACTGGAGTTCCCTTAGGCACCACAATCTTACCTGCATTAGCTCCTGTAGTAATGAGGCTTGGCACAATAGTACCTCTAGCGGGTGTTACCACAGTTATCGTTAGATCATCAGGTTGTGGTGCTGTAGAACTACCATTGATGCGTACATTGTCTAATACATCTCCTACAGGTCTAGGGGTTGTGTTAGTAGAAGGCTTACCTGCATAGAGAGCGTCATTGCTTACTACCTTATTCTTCACCACCACTTTCACTGTTGCTTCACCAGATATATTGGTTGGGTTGGTCTTATCTTTGATCTTATATTTACGCTCGTATACACCTGCCTGCTTACCTGCAGCTATTTCTACTTCACCATTAGGCTTGATAGTAATACCATCTGCAGCTCCAATAGTTTCAATAGTCACTTGAGTAGTATTAAGTCCTAGTACTCCTGCTAAGGTATCATTATCCAATACATTAAGATTGGTTCCATCGGTCTTCTTCACATTCTGTGTTGTATTAGCATTGTATTCTGCTACCTTAATGTTGGTTATATCATTCTCAGCAATGATTGCATTAGTACCTACCGTTATATTAGCAGTAGCTTGTTTGCAAGACTTAGCAGCTCCAGGAGCTTTATCACATACAGTATAGTTTATAGTATAAGGTCCTGAAGGTGTTCCTTGAGGGATCTTTATCTTACCAGCATCAGGCCCTGATGTTTCAAGGTATGGTACCGTTGTTCCTGTAGCAGGCACATCCACAGAGATAGTAACATCACTTGGTGCAGGGTTAGAAGTCGCATTATTGATACGTACATTATCAAGCACATTACCTCCATTAGCTGGTGTACTATTGATAGAAGGTGTTCCACCATAGTTAGCATTGTTATTCACCAATTTGTTGGTTACCACTACTGTTGCTGTCTTCTCATCAGAAGCCGCAGCGTTGGGTTGTCTATTTTCTTTAATCTTATACTTGACAGTATATACGCCTGCTGGGGTATTAGCCGCTACCTTCACCTTACCTGTAGCTGTGTCTATAGTTACATTAGTATTAGAAGTATTGGTTTGAGCAATATTTACCACATTGGTGTCAAGACCTATACGATCTCCTAACTTATCATTAGAGAGAACATTTACATCATCAGTACCATTATTTACAAAAGTATCTGTTTGAGGATGTTCTACCTTGTTGGCAGAGTAATCATCATCCTCAATGGCAATAGTATTTCCTTGTACTTTTACTGTAACAGTAGTTGTTTCACAAGTTTGAGGGGTTACATTATCACATACTTTATAAGTAATTTGATAATCACCAGGTCTTACACCTGCAGGGATTTTCACCTTACCTGTAGTGACATCAATCTCTGGTACAGGGTCTCCTCCTACTTGTGGATCTGCTGGATCTATTATTGTAATCCTAACTTGGTTAGTACCTGTTCCTATAGTTGGTCTTGTTCCATTAAGTTTGGTTCCATTAAGCACATTACCAATTTCCTTAGGAGTAGTATTATCAGTAGAAGGTGTTACAGGATTAGATATAACTGCTGTATGGTCAAGTTCTATCTTATTAGTTACTGCTACCTTCACTTCTACTTCCGCAGAAGCCGTTGTTTGTCCTTTTTCTGTAATCTTATACTTCACGGTGTGGGTACCTGCTGGAGCATCAGCGGCTACCTTCACCCTACCATCGGATTCTATAGTTACCTTAGGCTCAGTGGTATGTGTCTGAGTGATGGTTACCACATCCGTATCAAGACCTGTACGATTACCTAGCTTATCATTAGTAAGTACATTTACGTCATTTGTACCGTTATTTACAAAGGCATCAGTATTAGAACGTTCTACCTTGTGAGCGGTGAAATTATCCAACATAGCAGTGATGTCATTACCAGTTATATTAATGGTAATCTCATGTACCACACAGCTATTTGCTTCACCTGTAACCTTATCACATACTCTGTATTTGATGCGGTAAGCACCTGGCTCTATGCCTGCTGGCACTTTTATCTTACCTGTAGTGGTATCCAGTTCTGGTACTTTACCACTAGGTGAAGGATCAGCATCATTTATTACCTCTATTGTTATATCATTGATAGAAGGTGTATTACCATTGATCTTCACCTTATCCAAGATATTGATTCTCTCAGCAGGGGTACTATTATCTGTAGAAGGGTTCACTGATGCAGCAGGGAAAGGATCATTGGTCACCTTGTTCTTCACCACTACTTTTACAGTACCTTCTTCAGATACATTGGTTGGATCAGCAGCTTCTTTAATCTTATACTTAAGCTCATATACACCTGGGTTTTTACCTGCTGCCACTTCTACTTTACCATCTGCTTTGATTTCTATACCAGTTACTGGTTGGGTAATTTCAATAGTTACTAAGGAGCTGTTAAGTCCCTCTGTAGTACCCAACTTATCATTGGCCAATACATTAAGAACTCCTGCGCCTTTCTTCACATGCTGAGCAGCATTGGCATTGTAGTCTACAACGGTATTGTCTGTGTCATTATTAGCTACAATAGGCTTAGCACTTACCCTAATCTTAGCAATAGCTGTCTGGCAAGATCGTGCTGCTCCTTGAGCTTTATCACATACTTCATATTCTATCTCATAGTTACCTGCTGGCGTTCCCTGAGGAATCTTGATCTTACCAGCATCAGTGCCTGATGTTTCGAGGAATGGTTTGGTTGTTCCTGTAGCAGGTCTTACAACTCTTAAAGTTACATCATTCACATTAGGATTAGAGGTTGCGTCATTGATACGAACGTTATCCAATACATCTCCTCCGATGGCAGGTGTTGCATTTTGAGAAGGCGAACCACTATAGTTAGCTGTTGTATTGACCAACTTATTAGTTACTACCACTTTTACTGTTTTTTCAACAGAAGCAGCAGAGGTAGGTTGTCCTTTCTCTGTAATCTTATACTTAACAGTATATTCACCTGCTGGGGTACCTGCTTGTACATCCACTTCACCATTGGTAGTATCTATATTTACATGAGGATTAGTAGGAGTTGCCTGGGTGATTATCACTTCATCCTTAGTAAGACCTGTACGATTACCGAGCTTATCATTGGTAAGTATATTCACATGGTTAGCACCATTACTTACTACTATTTGTGTAGTAGGATGTTCTACCTTGTAAGCAGAGAAATCATCATCTTGTGGAGTGATGGTATTTCCTGTTACTTTCACAGTAACGGTAGCTGTTTTACACGTCTTAGCTGAGGCAGGTGTTACCTTATCACATATAGTGTAAGAGATAATATGGTCACCTGGAGCTACTCCTGCAGGGATCATCACCTTACCAGTAGTGGTATCTATATAAGGCTTCTTAGGTAAGCCTGGCGCATTAGGTGTAGCAGTAATCGTTACATCATCTATGCTTGGCGTATTACCATTGATAGTGGTTTGATTCAACACATTACCTATTTCCTTAGGTGTCGTACTATTCTCTGAAGGATTTGTAGGTATAGTAACTGGGTTCACCACTATCTTGTTTGTCACAGTTACCTTCACTGTTACTTGCTGGTCAGAAGGTGTTGTTTGTCCTTTTTCAGTAAGGGTATATCTTATGGTATGTTCACCTGCAACAGCACCAGATCCTACTTTTACCTTACCTGTAGCCAAATCTATATTGACACTAGTATTAGAAGTATATACCTGATCAATTGTAACCACATTGGTATCCAAACCTGTACGTCCTCCAAGTATATCGTTAGAGAGTACATTTACCTCTTGAGAACCATTTTTCACAGTTACTTCAGCAGTAGGTTTTTCTACTTTGAAGCTGCTATAGTCATCAGCTATAGGGTTAAGGTTGTTAGCTGCTACATTGATAGTAAGGGTCTTTTCCTCACAGCTTTGTGCAGCGCCTGTAGCGTTATCACAGATCTTATACTTGATGGTATAAGGACCTACTGGTACTCCTGCTGGAATTTTCACCTTACCTGTTGTGGTATCAAGGGTTGGCACTGGGTTACTTCCTTGTGGGGTAGCTGGAGCAACTTCAGTAACAGACACTTGGTTTGGTCCTGTTCCTATAGTAGGTGTAGCACCATTGAGTTTGGTTCCATTAAGTACATCACCTATTTCCGTTGGAGTATTACCAGTGGCAGGTTTTACACTGCTTGGTACATTTCCTGAACCCAATGTTAGCTTATTCTTCACTACTACTTTCACAGTACTTTCTGTAGAAGAAGGACCTCCTCCTTTTTCAGCAATGGTATACTTAACTATATGTTCCCCTGCTGGAGTATTAGGCGCTACTTTTACCTTACCTGTAGTAGTTTCTATAGTTACCCCTGAATGAGTGGTATGGGTCTGAGTAATATCTACCAAATTGGTAGTTATAGTTGTATTGTTCCCCAAAGCATCATTGCTCAGTACATTGACATCTTCAGTACCATTTTTCACATAAGAGATGACAGTACTTGAGAACTCTACAGGATTGCCTGAGTAATCATCATTAGCCGATGTAGCGGAGTTAGCCATAACAGGGATAGTAATGGTAGCTGTTTTACAAGTTTGTGCTGCCTCTTGTCCTGCTGGCATCCTATCACATACCTGATAAGTAATCTGGTGATTACCTGGTTTAGTCCCTACAGGAACGATTACTTTACCAGTGGCGGTATCTACATAAGGTACGATATCACTTGGATTCACTTTTTGAGCTGGCGAAGGTACTGTGATCACTACATCTGTAGCGTTAGGCTTATTGCCATTGATCTTCGCCTTATCCAATACATTGGCTATAGACTTATCATTACCATCGTCAGGTGTATTCACTGAGGAAGGAATAGTCGCAGGGTCAAGCTCTACCTTGTTCTTCACCACTATTTTGGCAGTAGCTTCAGCAGATTCGGTAGTTTGTCCTTTCTCTTTGATCTTATATTTCACCTCATGTACACCTGCTGGTGTATTGGCAGCTACTTTTACCTGACCAGTAGCAGTATCTATACTAACACCTGCATGACTGCTACCTGCTGGAATAATCTCTACCACATTGGTATCAATGTTGGTACGAGTACCGAGCTTATCATTAGAAAGTACATTCAAAGGGGTTCCATCATTCTTCTTCACTACTTCTTCCGCATTGGAACGTTCCACTGGGTTTGCAGTGAAGTCATCTGCTACGGTAGTGGTAGTATTGCCTCCTGCTACAGTGATTGGAAGGGTTACTTCCCCTGTGCAGGTCTGCGGTGTTACCTTATCACATAGCTTATACTTAATGGTATAAGTACCTGGTTTCACTCCTGAAGGGATTTCCACCTTACCTGTAGTAGTATTGATACTTGGCACAGGATCTCCAGCCACCTGAGGGGTAGCCTGCTGAGTTACAGTAATATCTACCTGAGAAGTATTTGGTTTGTTCCCATTAAGACGTGTTTGGTCAAGTACATCTCCTATTTCCTTAGGTGTAGAAGCATCTACTGAAGGAGTAATAGGTGTATTGAGTGTCGCAGGGGTTGCAGTCAAGGTATTCTTTACCTTTACTGTTACGGTAGCCTCTGCGGACTGGTTAGTTGTATTCTTTTCTTTAATCTTATAAGTAAGGGTATATACACCTGCTGGTGTAGAAGCCGCTACTTTTATGCTACCATCAGACTCTATACTTACACCTGTAGCAGTCGTTACAGGGATAATATCCACTTGAGTAGTATTAGGTGTTACTCCACTGAGTCTATCATTGGTCAGTACATTGAAAGTTGAACCATCAGCATTCTTGGCATACGCTACAGAAGTGGTATAAGTAAGGATCTCTGGATCATCATTATTAACCTGTATAGTACTATTGTTCACAGTAAGTGCTATAGTAGCTGGAGCACCACATAGAGAGAGGTTATTCTTATCACAGATCTTATAAGTAATGTTATAAGTACCAGGCGTGAGCGTACCTCCTGGGATATGTACCTTGCCATCAGAAGTTACAGTAGCTCCTGTACCATTAGCATTCACGATACTTACCACAGCATTAGCAGTAGTGGCTGGAGCACCATTTACACTATCATTAGATAGTACATTTATATTTCCTCCCATGCTACGTGCCACGGTTGCTGTGTCATTAGCTGCAATGAGTCTGTTGACTGTAATCTTCTTATTCACAGTTCTTTGAGCACCAAAAGCATCCATTACGGTAAAGGTCACCTCGAACTCTCCTACAGAACAAAGGTCAGTAGGTTTCACTGTTGCATAGTTATTGTTTACAATAGGTGTACCACAACCCACAGTAGCTGTTGCTGTAGCTGCCCAAGCATTTACTGCCGCATCGGTGGTAGCTGCTGGATCTGCACAGTTGATAGAAAGGTTACTAGTTGGTGCTGCAACAGTTGGTTGAGTAGTAATATCTACTATATAAGTAGCTTTTACTCTATCACTCTCGCAACCTTGAGGCGTTACCAAAGCTACCCATTTTTCATAGGTTGTCTTAGCTGTTTTGTTTCTATCTACAGTAGAAGCAGCAGTAGTGGTTGCTGTAGCTGAATCATACCACTTAAGGGTATGACCTGTAGGCACAGCAGAGGTTACCAATCCTGCCATATCATAGTTACCAGTGGCAGGACATTCTGTCTTGGTCTGTACAATAGGTGCACTAGGTTTAGCCACTACAGTCACAGTCACTTGCTTATGTGTGCTTTCACAACCGTTAGTAGTTACAGTAGCCCAGTAGTTATTAGTACCTACAGGTATGGTTGTTGAAGCCAATACCTCTGTGCCCCCCGTGGCAGCATTGTACCACTTGATATTAGGTAAGGTAGTAAGCCCTCCTACGGTCTTGTTCTCTGATTGACAGAAAGTCTGAGGAGTAGCGATCACTGGCTCAGCAGGGAGATTCTTAGTGAAAGTAAATTCACTAGAGTTCACCGTATATTCACACCCATTGTTTAGTTCCACCATGTATCTTACCCTAAAGGATGTAGTACCAACTGGTGCATCTCTATGAACGATCTTCAAGGTCTGAGGGTGATTACTTGGATTGTTGCTATACTGTTGTCCTTTATAGGTTTTCCAAGTATTATCTGTATCTTTGAATTCTAAGTAGTAACCAAAGATATTACCTCCTCTTGCAGGTATATTATTAATATTATAACCATCTGCTATTTTTCCTTGAGCACTTACATTGGTAGTTTGTGTACAATCAGAAGTCGTAACATCAGATGGCTGTGTGGCAACTATAGTAATAATATCTGAAGCCGATGGAACAATAAGTTTCGCTGGCTCACTATATACTGTTTCTAATGTATGACCACACTTGGTGAAAGTAAACGCTGCTCTATAATAAAGTCCATTATCAGAAGCTTGGATCGCATTGAGGGTAAGCCCTGCCTCGGTAGAAGCATCTACCCTTACAGAACCACTAGGCGAAGGTGCTACAGCTGTTACCCAAGAGGACGCTACAGCAGGAGTCTTAGTCTGTTGCCATGTATAGCTCATGCTCTCAGTAGCGGCTATGCCCTCTATCTTAGCTTTGGCTGTAAAGCGTTTTCCGGTCGCTCCTACACAAGCTGTTACATTTGTTGGATGCTGAGTAACCTTTATTTTTGCAGGATTCAAGGAAGTAGGACAAAGTTCTACCACGTATCCGTAACCTTGAAAACCTTTTACTGTTCCTTTCTTTACCTCCAACTTAGTAAAAGGTTTATCAGCAGTTACCTGTACAATCGCTTGGAAATATTTTGTTGAATTAGAAGTAATTCTACCTCCATTCTTAGTAACTAAATTAACTTCAGCGGTATTATTACAATCTGTTACAGAAAGTGAGAGGTTTGCATCTGCACAATCTATAGAGAATTCTGCTTCATCTAATTTATTAGGTTCTGTACTACCAAAGCCAGAAAGCCATACTTGTATTTTGGTAATAGGTTTAGCAAAAGTATAAGTAACCTTATTGAACCCATTATCATTCATTGCAGGATGTCCGTCTATAAGGGTTGGAGTACATAGATTATAACTTGAATCATAAGTAAAGGTAGGAAGATAGTTAGGAGTTCCCTCCAAAGTACGTGTTACTTCCACTCCATTGAATGTAGCTTTGGTATTGTTCCCCTTAGCAAACTGAGGGGTAGGATGGCTTGTACAGGTACTTCCTTGGTGATCCACCTCCGCCTTGTAGTGAAGATTTTCACGGGAACAAAGTCCTGTCTTCTCTACCTTAGTAATAGTAAGGATGGTATTGGAAGTTCTGTTATTAACAGATACAGTAGCCTCTCCAGTAGTATTGTGAAGAACTACAGTCTTGTCTGTAGCATCCCCTGTTACTCTATAAGTAACAGTTGCCCCTGGAGTACCCTTAATCTTATAAATGATATTGGTTGCACCTGTTTCGTTAAGAGAGGTAGGCGAAGCTATAAGAGAACTAATGGATGCTGTTTCCTTCACTGTAAGGGTAACCACATTGGAATAAGCAGTCCCCGTTACAGAAGGAAAAAGTGAATTCTTATAGGTATATTTCACTCTTATTTGAGATCCATTATAGGTAGCTGACTTCAAAGCTGTCGCAGGGAAAGTATATACTGTCCCTGAAGATACCCCTTTTTTCTCTTCAACTTTAGTCCATGTGCCTGGAGCTCTTAATACTTGAAGCTCATAGTCAAAAGTAGCTGTAGAAGCAAAAGCTCCTGCACTTGCTTTTGCCTTATAAATAGGTGCCTGTATATCACAAACTGTCTGATTAGTAAGCGTACTTACTCCTGCATCCAAGACAATAAGATCACTATCAGTAGCCTTAGTAACAGACGAAGGACAAAGCGCTACTAAGTAACCGTGACCAGTACTCGCTTTGTCCGTAATAGTAATTTTACTAAACGGTTTGTCAGACGATACCTTTATTGCCACATCCGTAGTAAGTTTTCTATTGTTCACACTACTCACTACATTTCCAGCGATGCTAGAAGCTATAGGATTACAATCGTAGGTTTTAGAAAGACTAATTGTTCCTCCTCCATCTACCTCAAACTGTGTCCTATCAAAAGTAGTTATAGCTTGATTATCTCCAAAAGCTAATAGGAAGATCTCAGCACTCTTAATAGGTGCCCCAAATTCATAGACAATTTTCTTACTATTTTCCAAAAGAGGGTCCTTAGAAGGATAAGTAATCTGTGTACCACCACAATAAGAACCAGGAAATGAGCCGGAAGCTCCTATCCCACTATCCACTGTACGTTTTACTGAAATACCATTAATAGTTTTAGTATCTATAGGAAAAGTACTAAAAGGATCTCCTACAGAAGGAGGGGTGCAACTACTCTGATTAATAGGAGTAACTACAGAAGACAAACAGATTTCTGGAAAAAATCCATATCCACCTGATTGTCCAGATGGCTCTTTGTAGTCTAAAATAAGTTTAGTAAAAGGAGTTGAAGAAGTAACTCCTATTTTTGCATCGGTAATTTTCTTATCTTCAGAAGAAACAGTTCCTCCTGAGATAATAGCAACTCCACCAGTACAGTCTGAACGTAGTGTCAACTGCATTTCTCCTGCATATGTGGAGCCATCTGCATTTCCTAATGAAAACTCCACTATATCCTGATGAAGTTTGTCTTGTTTCCACCAGTCTCGCGTGCCTATATAACCAAAAGCAGCAAAGAAGACTTCTACATCATTAACAGGTTTACTAAATTCATAGACAATCTTAAAGACCTTATTAGAGTCCATAAAGGGATATTTCTTATTGCCAAAAGCTGTCTTACGATCCTTTCCACAATAAAACTCTGCTGGAGCATTATCCTCATCGGAATATGCAATCTTATCACCAGGATTGCCTCGTGTTGTCATAGTACGTGTAACTCTTACACCTCTAACATCAGCATATTCTTTTACAAAAGTACTAGTAGGAGTTCCTATTCTTATGTATGTTACAGGTTCGGGCATACTCTCACAAGATTGTTGCGCCCAGATACCTGAACATGAGAATAATAACACTACAATAGTTAGTAAATGAATAATTCTTTTTTTATTTTTTTCTATCATCTTACAATTATTTTAATGATATTCTTCGGGTGCAAAAGTAGAATATTTTTTATTACGACCAATAATTTTTCACCTTTTTTTATAAAAAGTTATTCACCACTCAATAGAGTCATTTTTTTCAGAAAGATTGTAAGTATTATTCCAATATTATTTTTTATAAACTAATTATCAATTATTTACATCTAATCTTGAATATAAAAAAGCCTTTATTTTCTTAAATTATTTAAAATATAAATATCTAAGACAATAGGTAATAATACCTATCAATAATAAAATAAATTATAAAATCTATTTAAGTTAGAAAATACAAGTTGTAGACATCTATATTTGTGAGTAAAAATAGTTACTATGATCTTCTTCTCTGAAAAAGAAACAAAGTCATCTATACTATTGTTAGAAAACTTAGGTATGCTAGCATGCAAAGCTGTAAACAAGAGACTACCAAGGATATTTTGAGGACTAAAATTTAAAGTGTCAAAAAATCAACTTGTATAAATGACTGTTTTTTTGTATAAAAATATTTTTTTGAAACAATAACACCTATTTTTAATTATCGTATTAAAAATAGGTGTTATTTTTGTTTTTGAGTTTTTGAGTTCTTAATTTTTAAGTTCTGATCCCTAACCACTAACTATGAACTACTATTAACTAATGGTACTGAGATGCTTAGTTTATAGATACCCTTGTACTCAGGTATTTCTTTTTTATCTGTTATATTGAAATCAGCATTTTGTTCAAGTGTTGGATAAATAATAAGGCAATCTATCAATCTGTCTTCTTCTATTTTGAGTTTATTATAGACTACCTTCAAACGAGCATAACCACTTACTTGGCGAATGTCATCTATTGCCCTACTGTCTTCATAAATGGTTTTGTACTTAGCATCAATCACCATTTTGTAGTCTGGGGTATTAAGCAAAAAATCTAATTCGGTATAATCGGCTGTAAGGTGATAAGTAACTGCTTCCCTACCAAACTGTTCTTGTAGTCTTTTATATACATATAACTCAAAAAGTTTGGGAATATCTATCCAAAAGGGAGGAATAGCTACTTTTTGTTGAGTAGTTTCAGTAATATTGTAAGAAAAACGCTTGAGAATATGTTTACCTATCTCTATAGCCTCCTTATATTCTTTGAAAAATGGATTTATAGTAATATTTTTTAAGCTTTCTACATTGAATTCTTCTGAGATAAGTTCAAAATATGGCGTACAATAGGTAATCAATTCATCTATAGCAGCCTCATTTTCTGCAAAAAGAGTAGAATGTGTATTCTTAAAGCTGATAACAAACTGCAATACTTTCTTTAGGAAACGATTTTCTATACTATCCACTCCAAAGACTTGGTATTGGCAAACATGAGAGGTTAGTTTGTTCTTAAAAACATTCTGTTTTAGGTGTTTTCCTATCTGTATTTTACCTTTGATACGGCTACAAAGGTTTTCTTCCTCCTTATAATACGACTTTTTGAGTCCTTTGCGAACAATACGCTTTAGCAGTTGGAGAAACTGTATTACAAGGAAAGGAGTTAGAAAATCTTTTTGCTGCTCTATAGTGATTTGCGGCTCCTTCCAATAGATTTTGATAAGGTCTTGAGTATGTTTCATCTCTATATCAGCCGTATAAATATCAAGCAACATCTTCAGAAAGTCGATTTCTACGCCATCTTCTCGGTAGTTCATTTTAGGGGCTATATACACATATTTTTGTTGTTTTATAAGCCACAAAATTCCCACATAATAGCCCGCTTGCAAACACACTTCTTGCTCATTGATACGCCAGATTTCAAAAGGATATATAGGCATTCCCCATTTGTCTTTCTTCAATACATACGGACAAACCTCTGGGATAGCTTCAAAGAAAGCTAACGCTTCTCCTTCCTTTTTGATGCTATAAGGCTGATGTTCAAGAAGCGTTATTTTCATCGTTGTAAAGATTATTTATGGTAGTTTCTATTCCCTCACCTATAAGGATACCATCTTTGACATATTCTAATAGAATAGGTTTGATCTCGTATTCCCAACGAATATTGATAGGAGTATGCTCTGTAATGAAGTAAGAATGTCCTAACTGTACATCTTCTTTTTTGAACTCAGAAGATAAATTGGTATTGAACAAGCTAGTCACTTTAGCAAATAGTACACTCTCAAACTGGTTACCTAATTCACTTGTTAGATCTTCAGGCAAGACATTGACGAAAGCAAAGCGACGACGGATCGCATAGTCTATATGTCCTACGGAGCGGTCAGCGGTATTCATTGTACCTATAATATATAAGTTAGGAGGAAGTACCAAGCTATTGTCTTCGTCAATAGTGTACATACTTTGTACTGCTTCACCTCGGTACTCTAAGGCATAGATAAGTTCACCAAGTACTGCCGAGAGGTTTGCCCTATTGATTTCATCGATGATGAGGACATAGGGTTTAGGTGATTCATTTTTGAATTTATTAGCCCAATTTATAAAATAGTCTACTATAATATCCCAATAGCCCTCTTCTATTTTCTGACTTTTCTTGAATGTAACAAAATTATCATCTAGATTATCTTGGGAAAATTTTTCAATTGGTATTGCACTCTTACCTTCATTCCATTCATTAAATCCTTTTCGGAGAGAATATGTCAACACCTTAACTTTCTCATTATCTATCCATTTTTCTTTTATCCCATTATATTTGATCTTATCATCAAAAAATACATTTCCTTTTTTTTCCTCAAGAAAATCTCTAAAATCCTCCCATTTAATAGGTCTTTTTTGTCTTTCTAAAGATTCTTGAATGGATTTTTGAGCTTTCTTTGCAAACTTTGCTAACACTTTGTTCTCTGTAACATAGGATATATTACCTTCTGTATTTTTGGCTACAATGCCTCGCACAAAATCCTCATAGGAGTAACTGGGGTGAAACTGAATGAGTTTAAACTGCTCACAACCCTCCAAAGAATCATTTTCCCCTAAGCCTAATAGTTCTCTGGCTATACGCTTAGCCTCACGGGTTTTACCAGTTCCAGGAGGCCCCTGTAGAATGATTTGGTGCTTGTACTTTAGAAGTTTGGTAGTAAGACTGTTCTCTTGTATTTGTGTATTTTCATTCATAATATTTAGTAAATATTGAGCATATTTGATTCCTTTAATATCAGAATTATAAGTAGTTACATCAGTGAGTGTTTTTCGAGGTAAGGTAAAATCAAGATTCCATTCTCCCTTTTTAAGCCACTTGACCTGACGACAATGTAAAAATTCTTCTCTTTCTTCATCAAAATAGTAATCGGAAGTTACTCTGCCATAGCCTAATAAGGTTTTAGTTCCTTTCTTTACAATAACAATATCTCCTTCATTCATTTTATTACAGAAATCATCAATAGCAGATACATTATTACGTTGGTCTTCTCCTCCTCTATAATTATCTATTAGAGCGTCAAGAATAGATTTTCTATCTGTATAATTTTCTAAATCACCCAATTCGTCCCAGCCAATAGCCATAATTCCTTCGTTATAAAAGTCCTGCCATTTAGAAGCCTGTTCACCTGGACTATAGAGCCAATAAAGTTTTGTCGCTTCATCTCCCTTGCTTATATTTTGATATACAATATCCTGTGCTAATAGTAAAGGAAAATCAAAACCTTTAGGAATAAATGTTTTCTCAATAGAAAGCGATATATCATTATTAAGAAAAGTAACTATATGATTAAGTAATTCTATAAAATGATAATATTTCTGTTCTTTTTTAGTAGGAATATCCAAATATTCACATAGTTTCTTATAGACCTCCTTCTTATAGAAAGTATTTTCATCAGGATTCTGCATTGTTAGCAAAAAGGAAAGTGTTCGTTCGTCCAACTGATGATTGAAATTTACTTTATTGAGCTTTTTTTTCAATTCTTCTATGCTATTTTCTGCAAAATCTTTAGCCCTCTTTAGTTTCGTATAAAAGTCATCAGAATCATAGATTATAAGAAATAAATTTCTTAGCTGTTCAGGAAAATATTTACCTAATGCATCTAAGAAACTAAAAGGATTTTGATATACTAAGTTCCCTCTTTTTCTAAAAGCTTCTTTGAACATTTCATAGAAATCATCAGTATCTATATCCCAATATTGCTGAAAATGTTCTATTGCTTTCCACTTATACACTTCATCTTCGTTGGAAGGATCTTCCTGAAGAAAAATTATATAATGTTGGATAAGTTCTTTTATTTTTTCATCCATAATGCAAAAGTTGTCTCTGTTATGATTATTAAGATAGTATAAATATAAAAACACCGCAAAGATACAACGAATATCTATGATAAACAAAAGTTATTCCAATTCAAATCTTTTTCGTACCTTTGCAAGATATAAAAAATAGAGATGAACAAAAAAATTACCCTAATAGACTGGGGATTAAAAGACTATAAAGAGGCTTGGGAGGAACAAGAGAGACTCTTTCAAGCAATTATTGATCAGAAAACTGCTAATCGCAGTACAGAGAACCCCACCCCTACTCCTAACTACTTGATTTTTGTAGAACATCCTCATGTGCTTACCCTCGGCAAAAGTGGTGTCATGGAGCACTTGCTTATGAGTGAGGAATTCCTCAAACAAAAACATATTTCTTTCTATAAGGTAAACCGTGGAGGAGATATCACCTACCATGGATTAGGACAGGTGGTAGGGTATCCTATTTTGGATTTGGACAATTTCTTCCCTGACATTCACAGATACCTACGCTCCCTTGAGGAAGTAATCATCCTTACCCTTGCCGACTATGGTCTTAAGGGCGAACGTAGCCAAGGGGAAACAGGAGTATGGTTGGACGTGGGTACCCGAAAGGCACGCAAAATCTGTGCTATGGGAGTAAGAGCCTCTCGCTGGGTTACCATGCACGGCTTTGCGCTGAATGTGAATACAGATCTTAATTACTTCAACTATATTGTGCCTTGTGGTATCGCTGACAAGGCTGTAGCCTCTCTTAAAACAGAACTAGGTAGAGAAGTACCCTTGGAAGAAGTAAAACAGCACATTACAAGACACTTCTTAGAAGTGTTCGATGCTACCCTTTGATTTACATCTTCTTATAACGCTCTAAGAGCTTGAGTTGTTCCTTGTCAAACTGGTAAGGATCATTGCGGATTACAAGCT
Source organism: uncultured Capnocytophaga sp. (assembly GCF_938029845.1). Classification (GTDB taxonomy): domain Bacteria; phylum Bacteroidota; class Bacteroidia; order Flavobacteriales; family Flavobacteriaceae; genus Capnocytophaga. The sequence goes on along the minus strand of NZ_CALHGG010000161.1, from coordinate 21,776 downwards.
GCCCTGCCTCATCTACCCAAGCGGTGAGGTAGGATATATCCACCACAAAGTGCTGTTTGGGGTGTACGCGATATTGATCTCGGCCTGTATGCATAGCGTCATTGACCTTTTGATAATTCCACTCAGCGGTGTGCTTGAGCAATTGGTAAGCTAAGCTATCGGGATGTTGTACCCTCACGCAGCCATGGCTATAAGTGCGTTGAGTATTGTCAAAGAGCTTTTTGCTAGGGGTATCATGTAGGTAGATACTCATGTCATTGTAGAGAATAAACTTGACCAAGCCCAAAGAGTTATTAGCTGAGGGGTTCTCCACAAAAGCCAAATTGCGCTTGAGGGTCTTCTCATCTCTCCAATTAATCGTAGCAGGGTCTATCTCTTTGTTGTTCTCATAGAGCTTATAACCGCGCTTGGCGTACTTAAGTGAATCCCCGCTATCTACAATACGAGGGATCATCTCCTTACGGACAATACTTATAGGTACTGACCATGTAGGACGAAACTCTACAAACTTTATGCTATCAGAGAAAATGGGGGTAGGCGTATCAGGCTTGCCTACCACGACATTAGTAGTGAATTTTAGGGAATCCTTATGGAAAAGACGGAGGCGATATTCGGGAATATTCACCAATACATAATCTTCTCCCAAATCCTTATTCTGCCAACGTAGGCGTTCCATATTAAGCAAGAGCAGATCACGCTGTTGTTGGGGAGTCATCTGCAAATAGCCCATGGTCTGTGCTCCAGGTTGTCCATCCGCCATAAGCCCCACCTGTCGTTGGAATTGCTTGACAGCCTCTATAAGCAAAGAATCTACCTCAGCAGGTGCCCCTTGTACTACAGGGTTATAGCCCTTGTGCTTCAACTGTGTTCGTAGTGCTACTATGGTACTATCTCTGTAACCTATGGCAAAACTCTTTAGGTCAGTAATGGCAAAAGGAGTGTAGGTAGTAGTGTCCTTGAGCAACTCTTTGTATTTCTGCGCCATAGCCTTATAGAAAGGTTGTTGGGGTTGCAGCGCATCTATGATAGAAGATAGGTTATCTGTATCTTGGAGTTTTAGCAACAGCTCTACGTTATCAAAGATAGGTTTGTTACGCTTCCATACACGCACTTCATCGCCCACCTTAGGAATACGTCCTTGGATAAGGTGACGAGTCAGTAGCAAAAAGGAGGCTGTAATCTCACGATCCGTTGTCTCCAAACGCTTTAAGAATAGGGAATCCTTTTGCTGGTAAAGGTGCCCTACCAAAGAATCCAGTTCATGTTGTCTATAATTTTGTGGGAAAAATCCATAGTCGGTAAGCTCCGTAAGGGTATTGATATAGGAAGCAAAGAGCGGTGAAGGCTTGTTCTGATACAGCCAGCGCGTTTGGTAATTATACTTTTTGTAGAAGTTGGCTACCTCTCGCTCTATAGCGACCTTATAATAATCATCCTTGATGAGAACTTTCTTCAGAGAAGCCACAGCCGTATCTTGCAGGAAAAGTGGTTCATAGGATTCGTTGATCTCCCTTTCAGCCATTTCATCCAAAATATTCTTTCCTTTATCCTTACATGCACCAAAAAAAACTATCACAGAAAGGAAAAATACATATTTTAACATAGAAGTTGTTTTTGAGTGCAAAGATAAATGTTTTTTTAAGATAATCAACGCCATTTGGCATATTTTTTGTACTATAAAGATACTTATTTTATATTAAAAGTATATGAAACAACTTCTATCTTTTATAGCACTATTTTTTTCTATAGGTAGTGCTACTGCACAGAAAATTATCCTACCTCAGGTAAAGGTAAGCCAAGAGGATAATGCCAAGCCCATGCAGCTACAAGACCTTTCAGTGGATATCTTGGTCGTAGGACAGACAGCGGTAACCACCATGGAGATGACTTTCTACAATCCCAATAGCCGCGTGATGGAAGGCGAATTTGAGTTTCCCCTCTCCGATGGCCAACAGGTCTCTCGTTTTGCTTTGGATATAGATGGCAAGCTACGTGAGGGTGTGGTCGTGGATAAGGCTCTGGGGCGCAAGGCTTTTGAAGAGATTGTACGCCGAGGAGTAGACCCTGGTTTGCTCGAAAAAACCGAAGGTAACAACTTCCGTGCCCGTGTGTATCCTATGCCTCGCAGGGGAACACGCCGTATCCTCATTGCCTTCGAGCAAGAACTCTCTCAAAAGAACGGACAGGACTTTTACTTCCTGCCCATTGCTAACGCGGTTAAGCTCAAAAAATTCAAGATACACACCGAGGTAGTTTCTCGCTTTGTCAAGGCTGATATAGAAAACTCCCTGCAGCTGGACTTTACTCAAAGCCGCAACAGCTATATCAGTGAAGTAGAGCAGACTAACTATACTTTGAACAAAAACATTGCCCTTACCTTCCCCAGAATAGACAAACCACAACTCATAACAGCTACAAAAGGGGACGAAAGCTACCTCTATGGACATATAGCCTTGGAAAAATTGGCGCTAAGAGAAAAAGAAGCTCCTAAAAACATAGGTATCCTTTGGGACAGCTCTCTTTCTAACGAAAAAAGAGACTTTGCCAAAGAATATGGGCTCTTGGATGCCTATTTCAAGGAACTCAAAAATGTAAAAGTAACCCTCACCACTTTTCATATCCGTGCTTCCAAGCCTGTATCCTTTGAGGTAAAAGACGGAAATTGGCAGGAGTTACGACAGTATTTGGAAAAACAAGTCTATGACGGGGCTACCGACGGCAATGCTATGGTATTTCCCCAAGGGGCTGATGAGTACTTGCTCTTCTCCGATGGGATTTTCAACTTTGGTGCCAAGGAGTTTCAGCTCAATACACTTATCAAGTCCTTACAAGCTCCTGTGAATGTGATTAGCTCGCTACAAGTAGCCAATTGGGACAAACTCCAATACTTAGCAGGAGCTACTGGAGGTAGTTTCATTAACCTCAATACCCAAGCACTCCCTGAAGCGCTTAAGGCATTGCGCTACCAGTCTTTCCAACTCTTAGGCTATAAAGTAAAAAGTGGAAATGTAACCGACTTATATCCACAGAAAGGGACTTTGGTAGGGGAAAACTTTACTTTTTCGGGTTTTCTAAATAGTGAAGAAGCTACTTTGGTCGTATCTTTTGGCTACCCTGGCAAGGTCATCGTGGAAAAAGAGCTTACTTTTAGCAAAGATAATACCGCAGGCGTAGGAGAGTTTGCCCTCTTGCGCCGTATATGGGCTGAAAAGAAGATCGCACAGCTACAAAGAGAAGGCGCTTTGGCAAAGGATATTGATGCCGTAGGTCGCCAATATGGCATCGTCACCGAGGGTAATTCTCTCATCGTTCTGGAGACCGTAGCAGACTATGTGCGTTACCAGATTACTCCTCCCAAGGAACTCCAAAGGGAATACGAACGCCTTGTCAATAAGGAAAAACAAGACAAGGAAAAAGAAAAGAAAGAACACCTTGACTACGTGGTAAAACTCTCCGAAGCACAAAGCAAATGGTGGAATACCTCCTTCCCTATCGCAGGTACCCAACCTGTCAAGAATACAGCTGATCAATCTTCCAACGAGAGTACTGCTGGTATAAATATGCGTACCAGTGTCAGCAGCTCCACGCTCACTATACGTGGTATAGGTTCTATTTCAGAGAGTAGTCAGGCCGAGATGGCTGAAGTAATGATAAGTGGCTATAGTCGCTCCTCCAGAAAAGAAAGACGACAGAACAAAAAAGCTGCTAAAGAAACTGTGCAAGTTCTTAATGATGAAGAGGAAAGCGAGGCAGAAGATCGTAGTGGTGAGCTTTCTAATACCTCCAAAATAGCCCTCAATGACTATAATCCTGATACGCCCTACCTAAAGGTGATGGAATATGCCGACCCAACCAAAGCGGTAGAGACTTATTACAAACTCAAAAAGGAATACGGACAAACGCCTTCCTTCTATGTAGATGTGGCTGATTATTTCTTTAAAAAAGGAGATACTGAGCAGGCCATATTGGTGGTGTCCAACTTGGCCGAACTGAGCTTAGAGGATGCCCAGCTGCTCCGCGTATTGGCTTACAAACTCAGTGCTTACAAGGCTTACCCAGAAGCAGTGTCCATTAGCCGCAAGGTAGTAGCCATCCGTGAGGAAGAACCCCAATCTTATCGCGATTTGGGATTGGCCTTAGCCCAAGCAGGGGAATACCAGCAGGCGATAGAGACCCTTTACAAAGTAGTGGAACGTCCTTGGGATCAGCGCTTTAGAGATGTACAGCTAATCGCTATGAACGAGATTAACAACATCATAAATACCCAAAAAGGTCTCCGCACTTCCTTTATTGACAAGCGCTTGCTTAAGAAGGAACCCGTGGATATCCGTGTAGTACTCACTTGGGATACCGACAACTCCGATATGGACTTATGGGTTACCGACCCCGAAGAAGAAAGATGTTTCTATCTCTACAGACAGACCTACTTAGGTGGTATCATAAGCCAAGATGTTAGAGGTGGCTATGGTCCTGAGGAGTTTATGCTCAAGAAAGCCCCTAAGGGTAATTACAAAATAGAAGTGAATTACTACGGCAATCACTCCCAAAAGCAGCTACTGCCCGTAAGCCTCCGTATCACTTTCTTTACCCACTACGGCACCCCTCAAGAGAAAAAACAAGAAACCACTGTACGCCTCTCTAACGAAAGAGAAGTCATAGAAGTGGGAAGTTTTGAATTTTAGTAGGTGCAAGTAGCAATTTGCCCTTAAGGTAATTGTAATTCGTCCTTAAAATAATGACTATTCGTCCAAAATAAACAATAGATTTATGAAACTTTTAATAACCTCCATAGCCCTCCTTGCCTCAGTAGGAGGTGCTATGGCTCAGAAGACAATTTTCCCCGAAGTGAAGGTCAGGGGTCAGTACAATGCCAACCCCATGCAATTACAAGAGCTCTCCATGGATATATTGGTCATGGGACAAACGGCCGTAACCACTATGGAAATGACTTTCTACAACCCCAATGATAGGGTGATGGAGGGCGAGTTTGAGTTTCCCCTATCCAATGGCCAAGAGGTCTCTCGCTTTGCCTTAGATATCGACGGTAAGCTCCGCGAGGGGGTAGTCGTGGATAAGGCCTTAGGGCGCCAAGCCTTTGAGGATATCGCACGGCGCAATGTAGACCCTGGGCTTTTGGAAAAAACCGAAGGTAACAACTTTCGCGCTCGTGTATATCCTATGCCTGCCCAAGGGGTACGTAGAATCCTCATCGCCTTCGAGCAAGAACTCTCCCAAAAGGACGGACGGGATTTCTATTTCCTACCCATCGCCTCTGGAGTGAAGCTCAAGCACTTTAAGCTACGTACCGAAGTGGTTTCGCGTATGGTCAAAGCGGATATAGAAAATACGCTACAGCTCAATTTCGGACAAAGCCGCAACAGCTATATCAGTGAGGTAAAGAAAGACAACTATACCTTGGACAAAAATATAGGGCTGACCTTCCCTAAAATAGACAAACCGCAATTACTAACAGCCACCAAAGGAACAGATAGCTACCTCTATGGAAATATTGCCTTAGAAAAGCAATCGCTAAAGAAAAAAGAGAAACCCAAGAGTATAGGTATCCTATGGGATATTTCTTCTTCTAGCCAGAAAAGAGACTTTACCAAGGAATTTGCCCTTTTGGATACCTATTTTAAGGAAATAAAAGAGGTAAAAGTAGCCCTTACTACCTTTCATATCCGTTCCTCCGCTGCAATTCCTTTCAAAGTGGAAAACGGCAATTGGCAGGAACTACGACAATACCTAGAAAAACTAGTATATGACGGGGCAACAGACCCTCAAGCAATGCTATTCCCTCAAGAAAGTGATGAGTACTTTCTCTTCTCCGATGGTATTTTTAACTTTAGGGATAAGAATTTTGACTTTACGCGGCTCATTAGGCAGCTACATGCCCCTGTCAATGTAATTAGCTCCCAACTGGTAGCCAATTTGGACAAGCTACAATACTTGTCTGGAGCTACTGGGGGTAGCTTTATCAATCTCAATACCCAAGAGGTTTCTCAGGCGGTAAAAGCATTGCAATATCAAGCCTTCCAAGTATTGGATTATAAGGTAAAAAAGGGAAATGTAGTGAACTTATATCCTCAAAAAGGTACTTTAGTAGGGGAAAATTTTACTTTTTCAGGTTATCTAAATAGTGAAGATGCTACTTTGGTCGTATCTTTAGGCTATCCAAACAAGGTCATCGTAGAAAAAGAACTCACCTTTAGTAAAAATACAGCTGCAAGCGACGAGGAATTTGCTCTTTTACGCCGCGTATGGGCAGAAAAGAAGATTGCACAACTCAGAAGAGAGGGGGCTGAAAGCAAAGCCATTGATGTGGTAGGTCGCCGTTATGGTATCGTAACCGAGGGCAACTCCCTAATCGTACTGGAGACAGCTGAGGATTATGTTCGTTATCAGATTACCCCACCCAAGGAACTCGAACAGGAATATAACAAACTCTCTTCCGAAATAAACTCTGAAAAAATGGAAGAGCAGAAACAGGCCTTGGAACGTGTAATCAGCCAATCCAAAGAGCAAACTTCGTGGTGGCAAACTTCCTATCCTATCAAGGCACAAAAGAAAACTAAAAAAAATAAGAAATACGGAACACCGCCTCCTCCTCCTGCTATGATGGTACATGCTGAAGAAATAGCGGAGTACAACAATGCGGCAGAAGTTCTTAAAGATGTTTCTCATGATGATGCTAAGATGGCTGATATGGGTACTGCTGGATATGATATAATTGCAGACAATAGTGCTCTACAAATGAAAATGGAACTGGCGGCTGAACCTGTCGATAGAACTTTAGGATACGAACCTGTCGATAGAACTTTAGGATACGAACCTCCCCAAGCCTCTATTGTACTGAATGCTTACGATCCTGATACGCCTTACCTCAAGGTTATGGAATACGCCGATCCTGCCAAAGCCATAGAGACTTACCATAAGCTCAAAAAGGAATACGGACAAACACCCTCTTTCTATGTAGATGTAGCGGATTACTTCTTCAAGAAAGGAGACCTTACACAGGCCGTATTGGTAGTGTCCAACTTGGCCGAACTAAACTTGGAGGACGCTCAGCTGCTCCGTGTATTGGGTTACAAACTCAGCAGTTACAAGGCTTACAAGGAAGCCATAGAAGTATTCCGAAAGGTAGTGGCTATCCGAGAGGAAGAACCCCAGTCCTATCGTGATTTAGGTTTGGCCTTAGCCGAAGATAAGCAGTACCAAGAAGCTGTAGAAACACTTTACAAAGTGGTAAAAAACGCTTGGGACGAGCGCTTTGGTGATGTACAATTGGTGACCATGAACGATATCAATAGCCTCGTGGCGCGCCATAAGGGAATCAAAACAAACTTTATGGACAAGCGCCTGCTCAAGTCAGAACCTGTAGATATACGTGTGGTACTCTCTTGGGATACCGACAATTGTGATATGGACTTATGGGTGACCGACCCCACTGATGAGAAGTGTTTTTTCGATAACAAACTTACCTACCTTGGTGGAAAAATCTCTAAAGATGTCACCCAAGGCTATGGGCCAGAGGAGTTTATGATCAAGAAAGCACCCAAAGGCACTTACAAAATAGAGACAGACTACTTTGGTACTCTCTCTCAAAAGCAACTCATGCCTGTAACACTCCGTATTACCTTCTATACGCATTTCGGTACCGATAAGGAGCAAAAACAAGAAACGACTGTAAGGCTTACCAATGAAGAGGATTTAATAGAAGTAGGAAGCTTTGAATTTAAGTGAAAAGAGAAAAGCAATAAAACCTAATGAGTTAAGACGCAATAAATTGCGTCTCTACAAAAAAACATACTAAGCAGGAATTATCTTAGCCAGTATCTTATGTAGAGACGCAATTTATTGCGTCTTAAAAAGTTAAACGTTTATAATTTTTATTATTGAGCTACATTTTCTCTGTATTCTTTTATTCTTCAGTTTTTACTTCTTCGCCCTTTACTTCTTGAGGAGCTTCGTTTGCCTTTGTTAAATAATTCGGCAAATTAAGTCCTGCCATATTAAAGAGGTCATTGAGGGGCGGTACGGTTTTCATCATACCAGAGACGAAGTTCGCCGTAGAGGTGTTACCATTTTCGCCTTGACCTGAATCCCATACAGTAATCTTATCAATCTTGATATTCTTAACCGCTTCCACTTGTGTTTTCACCAGTTCAGGAAGTTTTTCTATAAGGAGCAATTGGAACGCTTTAGTAGGATCACCGCCCGCAGCACTTACCACATCCTTGTATCCTTGTGCTTGCTTGGTAAGGATTTCAAAGAGACCTTTCGCTTCAGCTTCCATTTTCGCATAGATGGCGTCGGCCTCCCCTTTGGCATTCTCACGCAAGCGGTCTGCTTCCGCTTGGGCTTCTATGATGACACGTTGTTTGGCTATTTCAGCAGGGACAATGATGTTAGCCTGTTGGGTAGCACGCTCCCTTTCCGCACGAGCTGATTCGGCTTTTTCCTCAGCAGAATAGGCTTCTTCCAAGGCTTTAGCCTGTTGTACCTTTTCAGCTGAAATCGCAATACGCAAGGACTCTGCTTCTTTTTCCCTACGAAGCGCATCAGAGTTAGCAATCTCTATCTTAGCCTCATTCTCTCCCTTGATAGCGGAGGCATTGGCCTCAGAGATCTTGATACGACTATCACGGTCCGCTTCTGCCTTACCGATAGACTCGTCTTTCTTGGCCTCGGCAATACCTACGGTTTCATCCTTTTTAGCTTGAGCGATACTAATCTCTTTGTTCTTCTGAGTAATAGCTATTTTTACATCTCTATCACGTTGCGTTTCAGCAATTTGTGTATCACGTTCTCTATCGGCGAGGGCTTTACCTGTCTCCCCTATTTTTTCTTGTTCAGCTACACTAATCTTAGCTTCGTTGATAGCCTTAGCAGCAGCCTCCTTACCAAGGGCTTCTATATAGCCTGATTCGTCCTTGATATCCGTCACATTGACGTTGATGAGTTTCAAACCAATTTTCTTAAGCTCGCTATCCACGTTTTTAGAGATATTGTCAAGGAACTTATCTCGGTCGGAGTTAATCTCCTCAATAGTCATGGTAGCAATCACCAAACGAAGTTGACCGAAGAGGATATCCTTAGCCAACTCTTGAATTTGCTCAGGAGAGAGTCCTAAGAGGCGCTCAGCGGCCGCGTTCATATTCTCTGGCTCAGTGGAGATGGCTATGGTAAAGCGACAAGGCACATCCACACGGATATTCTGGCGGCTCAGTGCATTGTAGAGGTTCGCCTCAATGGAAAGCGGACGCAAATCCAAGTAGGCAAAATCCTGAATTACAGGCCATACAAAAGCACCTCCCCCATGAATACAGCGTGCAGAAGAACCTCCTGTACGTCCATAAATAACTAATATCTTGTCCGAAGGACAACGCTTGTAACGTGCCGTAAGCGACATAATAGTTACAAACAAAACGACTGCAAATACAGCAATCAAACTAATTGGTGACGAAAAATCCATTCTATACTAATTATTAATTATTAATTCATTTCCCAGAGGTTAGTGGTTAGTTGCTAGTGGTTAGTGGTTAGTTATTAGTAGTCAGTTATAAAAGACTGTCCTCTGACCTCTGTCTTCTGACCACTGCCTTCTGACTACTGTCCTCTGACTACTGTCCTCTGCCCACTGACTACTGTTCTCTCTTGACAAAGAGCACTTGGTCTTGTACTTTTACGATTCTCACAGTTACATTGGAGGGGATTTTTTCCTCTTCGGTCATGGCATCCAACTCACGAAGGGAGCCACGTACACTTAGGGTAACTTTTCCTCGTCCTGATAGGTATTCAGGAATAGGAATATATACTTGTGCTATCTTGCCAAGTGTCTCCTCTATCTTGAAGGAATTATCCTCCGCCAGCTTCATTAAGGCTTGTACTGTGAGAAAGAATATATATACAAATAGGCAACCTACAAGAACAGCAAAAATAATGAGGGTAATCTTATTGTCTATCAGCTCATAGAAAGAAATACCTGTCCAGCTGAATCCTAATAGGAAATTCACTAAGTTGCGTAAGGAAAAGAGCTGGAAGGGCGCATCCTCTCCTGAGAGATCTCCGTCAAAGTCAGCCGCTAAGCCATCCGACGCATTTGCCCCTACGAAAGTCATCACTGTTTGAACAACAAAAATAATAGATACAGGAATCGCTATAAACCAAAAACCCTGCAAGTAAGTATCCATTGAAGTAAAAAATTCCATAATATAGCTATTAAATCGGCAACAAATGTACAAAAAACTTTTGTTTTACTAAAATTATTTAGCTATTTTTTAATTTTATTGAAGTAAAAAGAATTTTATTTTTTCGTAGGATTTTATCTGTTTTTTTCTTACCTTTGCTTTCTTTAATGGGTTATGTATGGAAGAACATCTCTATCAATTCAAATATAAAATGCTCTCACTAAGTGAGCTAGACAAGCAAGATCAGGCTCTTATTCTTAGTGCCATAAAAAGTAGAGAACAAGCGTATGCACCTTATTCCTCTTTTTGGGTAGGGGCAGCACTATTGCTAAGTAATGGGGTTGTTATCACTGGAAATAACCAAGAAAATGCGGCTTATCCCTCTGGGTTATGTGCAGAGCGTACAGCCCTTTTCTATGCAAAAGCTAACTATCCAAAGGAAAAAATTCTCAAAATAGCTATTTGTGGAGATAACTCCAGCGCTCCCCAAGGAGAAATAACCACTCCTTGTGGGAATTGTAGGCAGGCTCTCTTGGAATACGAATGTACCCAAGGGAGTCCCATTACTGTATTTTGTGCTAGCACCCAAGGAAAAGTTTTAGAAATCGGTTCCATAAAGAATTTGCTCCCTTTTTGTTTTGAGCTTTTGTATAAGCCCTCTTAATTTGTAATATAAAATCACTCTTTTAACTTAGAATTTTATGATTGACTATATTCCTTTCAAAGAAACAGGGTACTTCTCTGAATTTATCACTGATTACCTATCACAAAAGGCAGAATTGCGCTGTTTGTATCATCGCTTTCCTTTGGCTACTAATTTTCCAGCTCAGATAAAGGAAAAACAAGCTCATTACTCGGTTGAAAACAGGGATATCCTTGCTCAAGCATTGGAAAAGCAATACAAAAACCTCTCTATTTCCAAAGAGACCTACCAAAACATAGAAGCCTTACGCCAAGAAAACACCTTTACCATTACAACCGGTCACCAGTTAAGTCTCTTTACAGGGCCTCTATATTTTATCTACAAAATAGTTACCACTATCGTAAGTTGCCAGCAGCTAAAGAAGTTGTACCCACAATACAACTTTGTCCCTATCTATTGGATGGCTACGGAAGACCATGATTTTGAGGAGATTAACCACTTTAGTTTTCGTGGACAAAAGCTTTCATGGCACACTGAACAAAGTGGTATGGTAGGTGATTTCTGCACCGAAGGATTGGAGCGTATCTCCCATATTCTCAAAGTACTCTTAGGCAAAAGTCATCAAGGACAATACTTGGCATCACTCTTTGAAAGAGCTTATGAACAACATAAAACCCTCGCTAGCGCTACCCGCTACCTTGTCAATGAACTCTTTACTCCCTATGGCTTAGTAATTATTGATGGCAATGATAAGTCTCTCAAGGAACTATTAGTCCCCTATTTCAAGCGAGAACTCTTGGAAAATGCCTCTCACAAAGAGGTAGAAAAAACACTTGCCTATATCAAGAGTGTCAATAAGAACTACCCTGAACAGGTACACCCTCGTGAGATAAACATCTTCTATGTAAAGGACGGTATACGAGAGCGCATCGTAAAAGACGAACGAGTATATACAGTACTTAACACCTCTATCCGATTCAGTGAAGAGGAAATACTAAGGCACTTAGAGTGCTTCCCTGAATACTTTTCTCCCAATGTCATTCTTCGCCCACTATATCAGGAGGTTATATTACCTAACTTGGCTTATATAGGTGGCGGTGGAGAGATTGCTTACTGGCTGGAACTTAAGGATATGTTTGCTCTATACAAGGTACCTTTCCCTATGCTCATGCTGCGCAACTCAGTACTGCTTATTAGCGAAGCCCAAGAGAAAAAGCTGCACAAGCTAGGACTTACTCATCATGATATTTTCCTAAAAAACAATATCTTAGAAAACAAAATCACCCAAAGGCTCTCCGAATATCCTATTGATTTCTCCGCGCAACGAGCATGCTTACAAGAACATTTTACTCAGTTACATCAGATAGCTGCCCATACTGACAAATCCTTCCTTGGAGCTGTTAAAGCCCAAGAAACCAAGCAACTCAAGGGATTGGACAACTTGGAAAAACGCCTACTCAAAGCGCAGAAAAAGAAATACAGAGAGACCCTAGACAGAGTGATTGACCTACGGGTAAGCCTTTTTCCAAAAGAATCCTTACAGGAGCGTGTAGATAATTTCAGTGAGTATATGATTGAAAGTCAAGGACAATTCATTGACACCTTGGTCAAGCACCTCAGCCCTTTTGATTTCCGTTTTGTCATTCTATCCTATGAGTGCTCCGAACAGACAAAGGATTGTATAGAATATTTTATATAGAAAAAAACACTAAATTACTAAAAATATGAAAATTACTTATTTAGGACACGCCTGTGTCAATATTGAAATTGAGGGAGCTCACTTCCTTGTGGATCCTTTCATCAGTGCTAATCCGCTCGCCCAGCACATTAATATCAATGATATAGAGGCTACTTATATCCTACTGACCCATGCACATGGTGACCATATTCTTGACGCTGAAGCCATTGCTAAGCGTACAGGAGCTCCTCTGATTACCAACCCTGAAATACTTGCTCACTATCGCGCTTTAGGAATTGGCGGACATGATATGAATATAGGAGGCTCTCATCGTTTCTTGGACGGTAAGGTGAAAATCAAAATGATCAAGGCCGTACACTCCTCTTCCTTTCCGGATGGTAGCTACGGAGGCAATCCCGCAGGCTTTTTAATCAATTACAATGATACAACTATCTATGTATCAGGAGATACAGCGCTTACTATGGATATGAAGATTATCCCTCATCAGTACAAGGTGGATTTGGGTATCTTCCCCATTGGCAACAACTATACCATGGGGGTCAGAGATGCAATTACTGCTGCCAAATTTGTAGAAACTGACAATGTATTAGGCGTTCACTATGATACTTTTGAGGTAATAAAGATTGACAAAGAAGCCTCCAAACGCAAATTTAGTGATGCACATAAGCGATTACATCTGTTAGAGATTGGCGCTACCTTGGACGTTAGTACACTGATAAGATAAAACAGAAAAAGTATAGGAGAGAATCATAATTCTCTCCTATACTTTTCTAAAACAATAGGTATCAACTACAAAATTACTTATAAAAACCCCATTTATCTATATAATTCCATACATTAGCAGGCAACATAGGCCTCACATCTCTTCCTTGGGCAATATCTTCACGTATAGCGGTAGCTGATAGCTCTATAATAGGCGTTTTTATATATACTATATGTTTATGATCTTGTAACTGTACGGGTACCTCTCCTTCACTAAGGCGCGGATATACATAAATAAAATAACGACTAAGTATCACCTCATAATTTTTCCATTTGTGAAAGGATTTTAGGTTATCTTCACCCATAATCAGAGAAAAAATATGTTGGGGGTACTTCTCTTCCAAATGAATGAGTGTATCAATCGTATAATTGGGCTGCGGTAAATGAAATTCTATATCACAAGGCTTGAGCTTATCATACTCCTTAAGTGATAAGGCAACCATTTCCAAGCGTGAGGCATTGTCCAACAAAGACTTTTTGTCCTTGAAAGGATTTTGAGGGGTTACCACTAGCCATATTTCATCCAAATCACTATGTTCAGCTAAGTAATTAGCCAAAATAAGATGACCTATATGAATAGGATTAAAGGAACCAAAATAAAGACCTATTTTTTTGGGTTGCATATTATCTTTGTTTATTCACGATTTAGGAAACTACGAATGAGCTGTGCCACTTCATTGACACACTCTTGTAAATTGTCATTGACAACAATCTTATCAAAATAAACAGCCTGTTCTATTTCATAAGCTGCCTTTTCTATACGCATAGCTATCTTTTCAGGCGTGTCGGTTTGCCTATGTTCTAATCGCTTTTTGAGTTCCTCAAGAGAAGGAGGTTGTAGGAAAATAGAAAGCGCCTTGCCCCCAAAATACTTCTTAAGGTTAATCCCTCCAAAGACGTCCAAATCAAAGATGATATTCTTGCCCTTGGCAGAGAGTCTCTCTATTTCACTGGAATAGGTACCATAGTAGTTTCCTGCATATACCTCTTCCCATTCTATAAAGGCGCCTTGTTTTATCTTTTCTTGGAACCTCTCAGCCGAAATGAAATAATATTCCACTCCATCTTGTTCGGTGCCTCTGGGAGCACGTGAGGTAGTGGAGATCGAAAAAGCCAAATTCAGGTCTGGTTGCTTAAGTAACTCCCTGATAACACTCGACTTACCGGTACCCGAAGGTGCAGAGAAAATAATTATTTTCATAATAATAACCCTAATAATAATGACTAACAACTAATGACTAATGACAAGTGACTAACAACTAACAACTAATCACTAACAACTAAAATAAAAGGGTTTCCCTAATTGCTTAAGAAAACTCCTTTTATCTTTTAATAATTAAAATATGGAAAGACTATTATACGAGAGAAACTCTCTTAAATCCTGTTATTTCTACATTGTATCCCTTTACATAGTCTGCTACTTTCTTACTTTCATCTTTGATGTAGTATTGGTCAAGTAGTGCCTTTTCAAGGTCAAGGGTAGTGTTGTCATCGATGAAGCGTTGTACCTTTCCTGGAAGAATACGATCCCATATTTTTTCTGGTTTGCCTTCAGCTTTAAGTTCTTCTTTGGCTTCTTCTTCAGCTTGTTTAAGCACTTCAGGAGTAAGTTGGAGCGCAGAGATGTACTTAGGTACATGTTTTTCTGTTTTTCCAAGTCTTCTTAATTCTTCGTTTTCCTTAACGATTGCAGCAATACGTGCTTCTGTTTCGCTAGCTACATAAGCAGGGTCAAAATCCTTGCTTGAAAGTACGATAGCTCCCATAGAAGCCACTTGCATACATACGTTGCGAGCTACTTCATGTCCTTTGTCAATAGCAGCAGAAAGAGAAACCAAAGCGGCAATCTTGTTACCTGCATGGATATAGAAATCCACATACTTTCCTTCCAATACTTCGAACTGACCGATTTCGATCTTTTCACCGATAACCCCTGTCTGTTCAGTAAGCTTATCAGCTACGGTAATTCCTTGGAAAGGAGCAGCAAGGAAAGCCTCTTTGTCATTATAGTTAAGTGCCAATTCAGCCAATTCGTTGGCCAAGGCTACAAAAGATTCATTTTTGGCTACGAAGTCAGTTTCGCAGTTAAGAGAGATAATAGCTCCCTTAGTGTGAGCAGCATTTACCTTAGCAATAGCAGCCCCTTCTGCTGATTCTCTGTCAGCACGTTTTTCAGCTACTTTTTGTCCTTTTTTACGAAGAACTTCAATAGCTTTATCAAAATCTCCTTCAGCTTCTACCAAAGCGTTTTTGCAGTCCATCATACCTGCTCCAGTAGCTTGTCTGAGTTTATTTACCTCAGCGGCAGTAATTTTTGACATATTCTCGTATATTTTTTTAAAAAAGTGATTATTTAAAGCTATTAAATAATCACTTTATGAATTAATAATTTTAGTTTTCAGTATTTTTTTCCTCTGCTTTTTCTACTTTTTTGTCTTCGAGACCTTCTTTGATAGCTTCCACCACATAAGTAAGGATTCTTTCGATAGAGCGAGAAGCATCGTCATTGGCAGGGATTACATAATCCACCTCACGAGGATCTGAATTAGTATCCACCATAGCGAAGATAGGAATGTTTAATTTTTGTGCTTCTTTCACAGCGATGTGTTCTCTAAGGGTATCTACCACAAAAAGAGCAGCAGGGAGACGAGTCATATCCGCAATAGATCCTAAGTTCTTTTCGAGCTTTTCTCTAAGACGGGTGATGTGTAGTTTTTCTTTCTTAGAAAGGGTATCGTAAGTACCATCTTTTTTCATTTTGTCAATAGATGACATTTTCTTCACTGCCTTACGGATGGTAACAAAGTTGGTAAGCATACCACCAGGCCATCTTTCAGTAATGTAAGGCATACCTACTGAAGTAGCTTTTTCAGCTACGATATCCTTTGCTTGTTTTTTAGTAGCTACGAAGAGGACTTTACGGCCAGAAGCAGCGATTTTCTTAAGCGCTTCGTTGGCTTCTTCTATCTTAGCAGCCGTTTTGTATAGGTTAATCACGTGGATACCATTTCTTTCCATATAAATATATGGCGCCATATTAGGGTTCCACTTTCTGGTAAGGTGCCCGAAATGCACTCCAGCTTCTAATAGGTCTTTTACTTCTATTGAATTTGCCATTTTTTTAATAGTTTACGTTCCGTATTAAGATTTAGCAATAAATGGTGGTTTGTTAGCCCATTGTATTTGGATGCTAAACTAACTTCCCTAAGAGGGGAATACGGCAATAAATAAATAATTTTAAATAAAATACTAACGTTTTGAGAATTGGAATCTCTTGCGAGCTTTCTTCTGACCGAATTTCTTTCTTTCCACCATACGAGGGTCGCGGGTAAGGAGTCCTTCAGGCTTAAGCACGGCTCTGTTTTCCACATCTATTTCGCATAGCGCACGAGAGATAGCCAAGCGGATAGCTTCGGCTTGTCCTGTGATACCACCACCGTATACATTTACTTTTACATCGTAAGTATCCTCAGCACCAAGCAAAGCAAATGGTTGTTTTACCTTATACTGAAGGGTAGGAGTAGTGAAATAATCAGTCAAATTTCTCTTGTTAACGGTAATCACACCACTTCCCTCTTTTAAGTAGATACGAGCGACAGCGGTTTTTCTACGTCCAATCTTGTGAATTACTTCCATTATTTAAGGTCATTTAGGTTAATAGAAACAGGCTTTTGAGACTCATGGTTATGAGCAGCCCCTGCATATACTTTAAGGTTACGGAAAAGAGCAGCTCCTAGTTTGTTCTTAGGAAGCATCCCTTTTACAGCTTTTTCAATGATTCGTTCAGGGAACTTAGCAAGCACCTGCTTGAAAGATTGAATACGTTGTCCGCCAGGGTATCCAGTATAGCGAAGATACTCCTTAGTGTCGGTTTTTAGTCCGCTAAGTTCTATTTTCTCAGCGTTGATAATGATTACATTATCCCCACAATCGGCATGGGGGGTGTAACTTGGCTTGTACTTACCTCTGAGGAGTTTGGCAACTTTAGAAGCAAGACGTCCTAATTTTTGACCCTCAGCATCTACTACAACCCATTGCTTGTCAGCGGATTGCTTGTTCACTGAGCGTGTTTTGTAACTTAATGTGTCCACACTTAAATTATTTTAATTAAACATTCCTATTGTGTTAGTACCTTGATTTATTGGTATTTCTAACAGCGTGCAAAGGTACAACAATTTATCAAATCTGCAAATTTATTTTTTTTATTTTTTTAGCGTGCTCTTATTCCCTAAATAAGCTGCATAAATTTCCCTAAGAATAAGGAGAAGCAAAACGAAATTTGATATTTAACGTGAGTTCGATATAAAGAAAGCTCCCACTGATTTTCGCAGATTTCACAGATTTTCTATGTCTGTGTAATTGTGCTGTTACGATTTACATAGATTATTATAAGACCTTTGGTCTTATTTATCCGTGAAAATTACAGAGTTTAGAAAAACATCTTCCATTAAAGTGTGCTTATTTTCTATTTATGCTTTATCCTGATTCTTGTATATCAAATTCCACTATTTTTCTATTAATAATTTTGAAAGAATAGGATATTGAGGATTCTACGCTAATGGGTTCTTCACTTTTTCCAAATTGGACAGTATAAGAATAATTAATAACCAGTCGAAAAGTCTTGTTAGGATAAGCCTCTACATAAATAATATTTTTATAATCAGAGGTCTTATATTTCTGCATCTCTCTATGGATTATTTTATGACAATATTCTTTTTTAGTTATATCATAAGAGATGACGCTATCCTTCAAATCTAATCGATTAATATCATATAGGTATCTACCTAACATCTTAGGAGTTATATTTACAATATCCTCCTTTTTATACATTGGATAATGAATAGCAGATACTGAATCTATCTTTTTAAACAAGTCCTTTTGTAGCAATTCATCTTCAAGTAATAGAAAGTCTTTTAAAAGAGGTAAAGAATCATTAACTTTTATTCTTTCATTCTCAGTAACAAAAGTATTCTTAGTAAAATTAGATTTTACCTTTTTACTCTCTTGACAAGAAAATAATAAAATACTTATCAATATTAAAAAAACGCTCATTATTCCTTTATCTATATTTATAACCCGTTGTGCATTTTGATTCTAGAAAATAAAAGAGGTGTTTTCAGTAGTCTCCTATAAGATTATCACCTCCTCTTATTCCTGCTTGATTATTGAGAAACCAAATTTTACCTTCGTTAGTAAGTGTATGGTGTGCCGAGATCTTACCATAATGAATAGCCTCTTTGTAAGAACCATAATACAACTCAGAAGAGGAAGTCTCACGAAGGCTTGCCTTATAAGCACCTGAATAATCCTTGCTATAGTTGTAATTTCTATACAATACTCCTCCTTTTGTGTATTCTTGACGATATATATTCAGTATTTGCTGTATAGAATAGGGCATATTCGTTAGGATATCTCCAAAATTTGGCGCTTTTAGAGTGATTTTCTCAATAGTTTTTGCCTTTTCTCCATTATACAAAGAAGAAATCACATAACAATCAGTATTAGGTGCCTTATCTGGATATAACAAATACAATATAGGCGCCTTTTTATACACAGGAGAGGGAGCTACTTTTATCACTTTATGAGAATCTTGTAGCTGGGAGGGATTGATTATTTCATATTCTGAAAGTTCCTTCAATGACCTATATTGAAGCGTTTCATTTCCTATCACAGCATATTCCAAATCCTTATCAGACAAGTTTTCTATAGAAAGAAAGTCTGCCCCCTTGGGGGTATAATTCCTAACTAAGCGATGATTTCTTTCTTCTCCTATTTGCACTACATTATAGGAAGCGATCACATCCTCTCCGCCAAAGACAAAAGGAGTTGTTTTTATCTTTGTAATAACCTTATTTTCAGTACCTTCTTTGATACTATAGCTAAGCCTCACTTGGCAAGGGCTCCCATCGGTAGCACTTATAGCTATATAATTGTGTTGCAATGTTATACTTATATTATTGCTTAGTACCTCTTCTTCTACCGGAGTGCATCTGGCAGCAAAGAAAAGAAAGGCTATCAGTGTAATTGTAAAAGATTTCAATAATGTATTCATAAGCTAAAATATTTTGCACAAAGGTAGACATTTATTTTATTTAAAATTAATAAAAATAAATATTTAACTAACCCGTTGTGCATTTTGATTTTAAAAAAATAAAAAGCTGTTCATTTGATTGAATTCCAAACAATTAAATATAATGAACAACTTAGGGCAAAGTTACAAAAAAATTCTTGAAGTATTATCAAAATTCTTTGGAAATAAACTTCAAAATCATCAAAAAAGGATACCTAAAATATCTGATTTATAAGCAGTTAGTTTAGTTCTAACCACTGAATATTTAAATATAGATTCTGAGTGTCACTTATTTAGGAAAACACCTGAATCTATCAAAAGTAAAACTAAAAGAAGTGTTTTTTAATCGTAGAAGAAGAAAATTATTCCCTTATATAGAGCAAATTAGAACTAAAATTGCACAGCATTTTAACGAATTTGAAGATGTTTTTATGGTAGATAGTATGCCTCTGAAAGTCTGCGAAAACTCAAGAGCAAAACACTCTCATATATGTAAGGAGTTTGATTACTCAAGCCCTGATTTTGGCTATTGTGCTTCTCAAAAGCTATATTATTATAGATATAAGTTACACGCTATCTGTTCTTTAAATGGAATTTTTCAGTCTATCAATATGAGTCCTGCTTCGGTTCACGATATCCGATATCTTAATGATGTGAAAGAACAATTGTCAAACTGTACTTTGATAGGAGATAAAGGTTATCTCTCAGCAGAAGTACAAATAGATTTGTTCAACTATGCTAATATTCAATTAGATACACCTAAAAGGACTAATCAAAAAGACTATAGACCTCAATTTAGGCTCTTTAGAAAAAACGAAAACGAATAGATACTTTATTTTCCCAACTGTGTGATCAATTTATGATAAAACGTAATTATGCAAAATCATTTGAAGGTTTTAAAACACGGATATTCAGCAAGATAACATCTTTAACATTGATACAATACATCAATAAGTTTATATTAAATAGAGAAATCCACAATCTAAAAGCCTCTATTATTTAAAATGCACAACGGGTAACATCACTAAATAACGCTTGCACAAAGTAAGAGGCGTCTACCCCTGTTTTCTTATCCAAGCTCTGCGGTTTATAAGGCGTGCCTATCCAAGCATCAATATAAGCGTATAAGGGATAATTGCGTATATCTTGTGGCATCGTCTTTAAGATGATGGAATACTTTTCTTTAAGCCGTATTTCCTCATCTGAAAGCTGCTCATCTTTGTAGTTGCTTTCCGTGCATTTAGCATCTATACTATCCTTATGAGTTTGCGCGGCTTTGCGAAAGCTATCCGTAGAATAATGATAGGGCACCTCACGAATGTACTTACCTGTTGAGCAAGCGGCTGTAAAGATGAGTGCTGATATGTAAATGAGTCTCTTATAGATCATTGCGGTTTTATTCTATTGGCTGTTTGCACGAGGCAAAGGTACGAAATGTTTTTATTCAATATTTTCTCATAGACAGGTTTAACCCGCATAATATTCACCATTTGCAACGGCCTGTTTTGTTGCGTTTTACCAGATCAATACAAATTTTATGAATGGAATCATTTTGCATTTGTGGGATCTTATCCATTGCTAATACAATGGAATCTATACATACAAAGTCCGTATAGCTCATATCTCCTCTTATAATTCCTAATAGAAATAAATCACCTGATATTGACAAATTATATACAGGAAAAGATTCTGGATCATATTCTCCACTATTTCTGACTTTCAAGTATTTAAATTCTATTAAACGACCTATTATCGTTTTTATCTTATAACTTGAAATATCTTCTATATTTAGTTTAGAAAAATAATAACTTAAACTTTCTTTTCCTTCTTTCTTATCTGCTATCCTCAAATTAACAATCTCTTCTATTTTTTTATAAATCTCTTCTTTACTTAAAATAGTATCTTTTTGGGTTTCTATTTTCTTAGAAAAGACAATACCTTTTTTAGGTGTATTAAAACAACTTAAAAAACATATACCTATTAGTAAGCTATATAGAAATATTTTCTGGATCATAATCTTTTATAATTTTAATTACGTCTATTTTTTTACCTAAATCCGTAACACGAGTTTCTACTATTTCTGTATTAGTGTGGGGTTCACTATTTTCAGGAATGACAGTAATTTTATAGAGTTTTTCTATTTTTTTGAAAACACCATCGGTTTTTACTTTTTTATTAAAATTGAAACTACTTTTATAATCTATTCAAAATAAAGAAGATACAGGAATTACAATAAGAGTAGGTAACGATTTAGTAATGGTTCTTATTTCATTTGATTATACCTATTTTCTCAGTAACTTCTGGGTGCAAAGGTACAACATCTTGACAATATAAACAAAAAATTTTACCTTTGCACCCGCAAACATGCGCTGCTGCATAGGCTTCTATAGAAGCCTATGCAGCAGCGCATGT